>JAITGB010000123.1 GCA_031280945.1 Spirochaetales bacterium | reverse complement strand
CCGCGGGAATAACCACACAACAAACCCTTACGCGGCTATTTCTTCCCGCCGTCAACCTTTTTCGGCGCGGGTTTCTTTTCCGGGCCGGCTGCGGGTTTGGCGGGCGCGGGCCTGGGTTTTACGGGTTTGGGCGCGGGCTTTGCTGTTGCCGGCGGCTTTGCGGGTTTGGGCGCGGCGGGCGGCTTACTTCCCCCGGGTTCTTTCGGTGCGGGTTTGGGCTTTGCGGGAAGTTTGGGCGCGGCTTTTTTTGGCTCGGGCTTTGCAGCAGCGCTTTTTGGCGCAGCAGGCTTGGGCGCAGCGGGTTTGGGCGCGGGCTTTACTGTTGCCGGCGGCCTGGGTTTCGCGGCGTTTGGCTCGGCGTTTTTCGGCGCTGCCGGCTTTATGGGTTTCGGCGCGGGGGGTGCGGCGCTGCTCTTCGCGGGACTTGCGCTTTCCGGTTCTTGCGCGGATTTCCCTGCAGATGAGGGCTTTGCGGTTTTTGCAAAGGCGTCTTCGCCTGTATGTTCAAAGAGTTTTAAAAGGCGGTAGTCCGCTTTCTCGTGGGAGGTAATCCACCTTCCCAAAAGGGCAAGCTCCGGGAGGGAGGCAAGGTGGGCGTCCGCAAAGTCCTTGCCGGCGGAACCCCGCTTGACAAGGGAAACAAAAACGAGGTTCCGTACGAGGGAAAGAAAACCTTCCCGGTTAAAGTACACGTCGCCCTGATAATGGTTTACGCCTGCGTACGCTTGAACATCGGGGCTTGCAAAAAGATTTTCAAGCGCGGTGCGGCTCCTCACGGCAAGGGACTCGTATTTCTTGACGGCCTCAAACCATGAATCGGTGTTCAGGAGAATTTTAAGGAGGAGGCGCAAAGACTCTGCTTTTCCAATATCCGCGCCGGAGGCGGCAAAGAGTTTTCCGGCCTCCGCGTACAGGGCCCAGTCGTCAAGAACAGGGGGGTCTCCCGCGCCCTGCAAAACCGCGTACAGGAAAAGGATTTCTTCCGTAAAAGGCTCCTCCTCCGCGAGAAGAAAGTCCCGGCCCGCTTCGGCGGAAGACTTTGCGGCTTCTGTTTTTTCCGGCGCGGCGTGAGGGAGTTTACCTTTTTTTGCTCCCGCGCTGTCCGCACGGGCTTTCACCGCGGCCTTGAAAGCTCGCCTCCACTGGCCCGCGCAGGCGAGGCGGTGCAGAACAAGGCTCGTGAGTTTGCCTTCGCTCTCGCCGGAGAGTCCCCGGAATTCAAGGGCGCGGAGAACAAAGGCGCGGAGGGCTGCCTCAAACTCAGGCGATGCGGAAAAAAGAGTTCCCGCCTCCGCGAAGAGCTTTTTTTTCAGTTTGGGGAACCATTCGTACACAAGGGGCCGGAAAGCCGCGTACAGGGGCTGGTACATCATTTCCCGAAGGGCAGCGGCTATGCTGTCCGTGCCGGAGCCTCCCAGGGATTCTGCCAGCTTGCGGTAGGAGCCTGCCTCATCGTCAATAACTTCGTGTATGTCGAGAAACACTTGGGTCTCGTAGCCCTTCAAATTGATGAAAAGCCCCTTCTCGTGGAGTTCCTGGCAGGAACGGATAAACCAGCTGTTTGATTTTTGTTCGCGGAAAACGCAGAAGCGGTTTCCTTCCCAGCCCAGGCCCAGTCCGTCGGCCAGGCTGCGCTGGACGAGGTTTTTTTCGGCGCCGCCTGCCTTTTCCCCATAGGCCGCGGACATGCGCAGCCACCCCCAGCCGCAGGAGTAGGCGTTGTTGTAGAGGACAAGGGCGCTCTCCCTCTCCGAGCGGTTGGAGTAGGCAAAAATGTTTTCGTTTACCCTGCCGTATTCGTCGTACACATCGTAGAGGAGGAAATGCGCCACCTCCGCAAAGAGGTAGCGTTTTTTGAGGAGGGGAAAAATCTCTCTTTCGTGGCGGCCAATGAGGCCCTGATTGGGTTCTTCCGCGTGGTAGGCCCTGCGGTACTCCATGCCGTATTTTTCGCGGAAGCCTTCAATTTGGCCGTGGCCAATCATCGGAAGGCCGGGCATTGTTACCATGAGGGTACACACGCCGAAGTATTTGTCGCTGTCTCCAAACTGGGCGATGGCGGTTTCTTCGTCGGGGTTGTTCATAAAGTTGACGAAGCGTTTGAGAATATCTTTATCAAATTCCTGGGTGTTTTTTATGGTGGTCCGGTATTTGGCGTTGTCTTCGTTCTTTAACATATTCATAAAGGCGCTGTTGTACACGCGGTGCATACCCAGGGTGCGGACAAAGTAGCCTTCCATCATCCAGAAGGCTTCCGCGAGGAGGAGGGTATCGGGACACTCCAGGGCAACCCTGTCAACAACTTCGCGCCAGAACTCCACGGGAAAAAGGCGGTTAAACTCATCGCGGGAAAGTCCCCTTTCGGCCCGCGAGGGAATGTCTCCGCCTGAGCCCGGTTCAGGATACCAGAGCCGCGCGAAATGCCTTTTTGCCAGGGTCATGGCGGCGTCAAAGCGGATAATCGGAAAGTTCCGCGCAACGTGCAGAATGGTTCTAATAACGGCTTCCCGCACTTCGGGGAGGAGAAAGTTGAGCTGGGCGGTGTCGTTCCAGGGCATGTGCGTTCCGTCATTGCCGTGGTAGATGTAGCGGGTGTCGCCGCTGGGCCAGTGTACGCGCTTGAAAACAACGGCTGCGTCTGTGCGGTCGTAGTAGTGGTCTTCGATAAAAACCCCTACATCGCTATTCGGAAAAAGGTTTTCTCCTGTAAAGGTGTAGCCGGGAAAGGGCGGGTAGGGGGACTGGATAAACCTTTCGGGGTGCTCGCTCATCCACGTTGAGTCTATGCCTGTGTGGTTGGGAACCATGTCGCTCGCTATGCGTATGCCTCTTTTCCAGGCCCGCCGTCTGAGGTCGGTGAGGGCTGCCCAGCCTCCCAGTTCGTGGGCCACGCTGTAGTCCCGCAGGGAATAGGCGGAGGCCGCGGCGTCCTGATTGCCGCACAGTTCTTTGATGCGCTTTGAGGCCGCGGACCTTTCCCACAGACCTATGAGCCACAGTCCGTTAATGCCCCTGCCTGAGATACTATCAAGCTCCGCGTCGGGAATCCCGTCCAGTGTGGTAATGGGGCGTCCGTACTTGCGCGAAAGCTGGTCAAGCCAGACAAGGGTGCTCTTTGCGAGGAGCACGACTTTGGGCATCCAGTCCTTGTCGGGGCTGAAGCGTTCAAACTCTTCATCTCCGTAGCCTTCGCCGGAATAGGTATAGACTTCGCTTGTTCCGCCTGTGGCAAAACCCCGCGCTTTGTCTTCTTCGCGTATGAGGTCGAGGCCCCTGAGAAGGCGGTCGAGAAAACTTCCCAATAAAAGGCCCCAGTGTTCGCGTATGTATTCAAGCTGGCCTGAAAGCGAGTAGGGGCTTGCGACAACCGGTTCCTTTAACATATCGGGGAGACAGTGGTTTTTGGGCCCGAACTTGGGTTCGTCCGCGAAAAAATCTTTGAGTCCGCCAATGAGCATGAGGTAGTTCGTGCATCCGCGCATTTCGGTGTCGTCAAAAAGTTCGCCGAAGGGGGCAAAGGCGGGGTTGTCGTTGGCAAGCCAGAGCATGAGCATTTCTTCAAGGGCAATTTCGGTATTGGCAACGCCCTCTGAAGTTCCGGCAAGATACTCTTCGGGTGAAACCTGGCCTGTGTGTACGGCAAGGGGGGGGAAATCTTTGACAAAGTGAAGGAGGGCGGCTTCAAAACTTTCCGCGCCGAAGGCGGCTTTCAGGCTTTTAACGGCGCGGGTAAAAACCGCTGCGCCGAAACTTTCGCGGTAGAGGCCGGCAACGTAGTGGAGGATTTCGTCGATAAGGCCCATGGCGTGAAGATGGCCCGCGCGCATGGCCCTTTCGGGGTAGCGGGATGCGCTGCGCTTTTCGTTGACTTTTGCGGTGAACTCGCGCACGGCGCTCACGTTGGTAAAGATAACGTTGCCGTTTAAGGAGTACAGGGATTCGTCAAAGGCGTACTTCTCCCGCGCGGCGCGGGAAATATGGAATTCTCTGGGGCCGAAAGAGCTTTGCGCGTATACTCCGCTCCGCGCGGGGGTGAGGCGGGAAAGGCGTATGAGAGAGCGTTTCAGGCTGAGGCTGTGGAGGATTTGTTGGGCTATGAGGGTGATGCTGTAAGCCCCTGGGCCGCGCAAGGGACTGGTCGCAATCCTTACGGATTGCTGCTCGTCCATGCAGCCTGGATAGAAGCGGAAATCCCGCAGAAAAACGCCGGAGGCGTTTTTTGAGGAATTGGAGCGGATAGCCCGGTCTTGAGTTTTTTTGCCGGAGGCAAAAAAACTCAAGAGGCGCCCAAATTCTGAATTGCTCTTCATACTCTACTCCTTGGGAAATTTTCGTTTCCGCCGCACCTCAACGAGGGCTTTGATGCGCCCAGACAAACTTTTGGAGGCGGTGAGCTCTTCCAGAGTAAAGGGCAGTCTGTAGGACCAGTTCGCGTCCGTTACTGTCCCGGGAACATTGACCCGCTCGTCCGCCGCGCTAGGCGCTCTGAGGTTCTCTTCGAGGGCAAAAAAGTCCTGGAGCTGAAAAGTAACGAGAACGGAGGCGGCTCCAAGAAGCCCGCCGAGAACCTTCTGCGCTGTATCGGTAGTGTAATCCACTGGGGCATCTCCGGCAAGCCCCAGGGACTGCCAGAAGCCGCGGCCGCTTTCGGTCTGCCACCATTCGCGCAGGGTCGTGGTGTCGTGGACGGACGCGGCGCAGACTGTGAGGGGGGGGTAGTCTTCGGGCCTGACAAAGGGTTCGCCTGTTTCGTGGTAGCGGCGCACCCAGCGCGGAATCCTGAGGCCCAGAATCCCGAGCTTTTCAAGGACGCCGGGAACGCTGTCGGGAACGACTCCGAGGTCTTCCGCGCAGGGCAGCATGGAGCTGGTTTCTTTGAGAACGCCCAGGAGGGTTTCTCCGTCCTGGGCCCAGCTTTTTTCCGATTCGTCAAAGTATGCGGCGATGAGCCCGGCGAAGGCTTTGCGCTCGCTGTCGCCCAGGGACTTCATGGCCCGTGAATTATCCCTGTACCAGGCGGGCGCGAACTCTCCTTCCTTCACTTCGACAAGAGCCCTGTCCCTGTAGAAATCAAGAAGGAGGCGGGTCTTCTCGCCTTCAAGCTTAAGCGCGTGGATAAAAGATTCGCTCACGGTTTTTTTGAAAAGATAGAGGTCTTCGTTTCCCAGGCGTTCAAAAACTTTCGAGGCGTCATCCTCTGGCCCGGAATCAAAAATCCTGCGCACGCCTTCGCCGGGCACGTGGGGCTGCGAGAGCCAGCGGACGCGGGATGCGTCAAATCCCGCGGCTTCAAGCCCGGTTCTCGTGATAAACCGCGAGGGCTTAAAAAAGCCCAGAACTCCGTCTGTTTCGCGCGAGGGAACCGCCCAGATGCGGAAAAATCCCAATACATGGTCAATGCGGTACGCATGGTAAAAAAGCTCTGCGCGCAGAAGCCTCTCCCGCCACCAGGCGTAGGAGGACTTTTTGTGGTTCTTCCATTCGTAAATGGGAAAACCCCAGTTCTGTCCTGTGGGAGAGAACATGTCGGGCGGGGCTCCTGCCCTCAAGCTGAGGCTGAAAAGCTCGGGGTGGGCCCACACGTCGGCGGAATCTTCGCTCATCATAATGGGGAGGTCGCCCTTCAAAAGAATACCGAGTTTGTCGAGCTTTTCCGCTGCGGCCCGGAACTGTTCTTCAAGCCGCATCTGCACCCAGGCGTGAAAGAGAAGTTCCTTCTTTTCCCCTGGGTCTTTCCATGCCGCATCAAGAGCTTCAGGGGAAAACTTCTTCAAGACTTTCCACTGGGTCCAGGAGGCTTCGCCGCTGCGGGCTTTGAGAACACAGAAAAGCGCGTACTCCTTCACCCAGGGGTTTTTCTTAATCCAGGCTTCAAGAGCCTCGTTTGCGCGTCCTCCGGCGCCGGTTGAAGCCGGGCGGGGGGCATCCCCGGCGGCCTTCTTTCCCGCCTTCCCCTTACCCTTCCCTTGAGCGCCCCCGGCCTCCGCACCCGGGGCCGCGCCGTAGGCTTCATCATAAATACGCCGGAGAAACTCAAGTTTCAGGGCGCGGACACGCGAAAAATCAACGCGGGGAGCATCTTCAAGGCCCGGTCTGGCCTTCTTGATATCCGCGGCCACAGCCTTGAGGCCAGCGGACTTCAGGGCCGCTGACTTCGCCCCGGCCCCCGCAAGCTCAGGAAGGTCTATCAGGCTCACATACACAGGATGAAGCGCGAAAGCGCTCAAAGCGCTGTAGGGCGAAGGCTGGGAACCCGTATCGTTCACGGGCAGAAGCTGGATAAGGTCAAGGCCCGCAGCCTTGCACCAGGCCCCCAAAACAGGCAAATCCGCAAACTCGCCGATACCAAAACTCCGCTCCGTTCTTAAAGAAGAAACCGGAACAGCCGTCCCCGTCAAATACCGTGAAAATCCCGGAAATTTCATCTAAAATCGAACCTCCTCAAAAAATCCGCTCTAGTGCCCTGCTGACATAGCGCCGTATCACCGTGCCGAGGGCTCATGGCGCTCAAGGCCGGCCAAGCTCCCGCAAACGGTCCCGAAGCCGCGCCGCCTCCTCATAATTCTCCGATTCAAGAGCCCTGTCCAGTTCCGCCCGCAGGCGAGAGGTCTCCAGAGCCCGGGGCTCTGGCCCACCCCCCATAGTTCCCTCGAAAATACCCTCCGTCCCTGCCCCCTCGCCCGCGAGCACAAAACGCACAGGCACGCCCGCCTGGGCAATAATGGACTCCGCAATAAAAATGGGACAGCGGCTGCGCACCGCAAGGCCAAGGGCATCCGAAGGCCGCGCGTCAATCACAAGCCTCTGCGAACCCTGCCGCAGAAGAACACGCGAATAAAAAGTCCCCTCACGCAGGTCCGTAATCTCCACCTTTTCAAGAAAAGCGTCTAACTTCTCCACAAGAGTAATCACAAGGTCATGCGTCAGAGGCCGCGGCATAGGCACCCCGCCCAGGCCAATGAGAATGGAATGCGCCTCAAGCTGCCCAATAAAAATCGGCACAGCGAAATCCGACCCCAGGGGCTTCACGAGAACCGCGTTGCCCTGCTCCGTATGAGCGATGGTCCAAATCTCCGCCTCCACCAGCATTCCGTTCTTCATTACCCCCGATTTTAAGGAATCCTGCCAAAAAATGCAAATAGCCAGGCCGTGTGAGAAAGAGAATATGAAAGTTTTGGGCGCATTCCACAGGCCGCGTTAGCGGCCACGACAATCGTTTCCTATAGGAACGCGACAGTCTTCTGGCGCATTTTTTGATTTTGTGCCGGAGGCACAAAATCAAAAAACCGGGCTATCCGCTCCAAGTCCTCGAAAGCGCCGGTGCGCTTTCTGCGGGCTTTCCGCTGCTATCCCTTGCGCAGGTGCGGATTTTGCGGAGCAAAATCCGCACCCAAGACCCACGGCCCCTGGCTCCGTGTCTCGCGCCACGGAGCCAGTCCCGGGCGCGCTCCGCGCGCCCGGCCTTCACCCTCGCCGCGCCTCCGGCGCGGCGGCCCTTTAACCCCTACGCCCCGTACGCCACCGCGTTTTCAAAAAGAAGCCGCCCCAAAGCAGGAACAGCCCCCCGCGTCCAGGAGGGATGGTTTTCAGGAAAAAGAAAAGCCTCAGGGTGAGGCATCATACCCAGAATCCGGCCCGTCTCGTCTGTAATCCCCGCAATATCCATCTCAGAACCATTTGGATTATCCCCATCGTAGAACAAAGCCGCCAGATTCTTGCGCCTGATTTCCTCCGCCACCTCCCCCGAAGCCGTAATAAAACGCCCCTCCCCGTGGCGGATAGGATACACAGCCTCGCGAAGACCTTGAGTCCAGGGCGAAACATTTTTCTCATTGTAGCGAACAGGAACCCAGCGGTCGATAAAAAGCCCGCTCTCATTGTGAATGAGGGACACCTCCTGCGTAAAATCCCCCAAAAAATTCGGAAGAATCCCCATTTTCACAAGAACCTGAAACCCGTTACAAATCCCCAGAATGAGTTTCCCGTCCCGGACAAAAGCCTCAAGCTCCCTCTTTAAGGAGCTTTTTACAAGGCGGGCCAGCACCTTCCCCGACCCCAAATGGTCTCCAAAGGAAAACCCCCCCGGAAAAGCAAGAATATCACAGGAAGCAAGAAGGGCCGGACGCTCAAGAACATCAGAAAG
>JAITGB010000099.1 GCA_031280945.1 Spirochaetales bacterium | reverse complement strand
CCAAAAGCCGAAGACCTCGTTACCCTTACCCCGGCGGAGCTTGAGGGTAAGCGCGGCATCACAACCCGGATTCGCCACGAAGTTACGCGCATTGACAGGCAAGGCCGCCGGCTTGAAGTCCAGGACCTTGAATCGGGAAAAACCTTTACCGAAACCTACGACAGGCTCGTCATAGCAACAGGAGCTCTGGCAATAAAACCTCCTCTTCCCAACATTGACGCGGAAGGAGTTTTTACCCTGCGCTCCGTAGAAGACGGAATCCGCATCCGGGCCGCCCTGGAAAACGGAGCGAAAAATGCCCTCATCATAGGAGCCGGCCCCATAGGGCTTGAACTTGCGGAGCAGCTTACCCTGCGCGGCTGCGGCGTAAACCTCGTAGAGTTTCTCCCCCGCCTCCTTCCTGTCCTGCCCCAGTCTTACGCGGACGAAGTGCGCGAGGCCCTCCTCGCGCGCGGCGTACAGCTCCGCCTCAATGCCCGTGTGCGGGAAATCCTCGTCTCCACCAGCGGAAAAGCCTCCGGCGCGGTCCTCGAAGACGGCACGGAACTCACCTCGGATTTTGTCATCGTAGCCGCGGGCGTAGCCCCCAACACCTCCCTCGCGCGGGAGGCCGGCCTCACCCTGGGCCTCAAGGGAGGCATAGCCGTTGACGCGGCCATGCGCACGAGCGACCCCGTAGTCTGGGCCTGCGGGGACTGTACGCAAATGATAAACCGCATCACAGGAAAACCCGCCTACGCGCCCCTGGGCACAACAGCCAACAAACAGGGCCGGGTCGCTGGAGCCGTCATCGCGGGCGAAGAAGCCCGCTTTCCCGGAGTCCTCCTCTCCCAGGCCTGCAAAGTCTTTGACCAGTACATCGCCGCCACGGGCCTCACGCAGGACATGGCGGCAGCCGAAGGCATAGAAGCCGCCCAAAGCTCAATCGAAAAAGACGACAAAGCCAACTACTACCCCGGAGCCGCCCCCAACAAAATCAACCTCGTGTTCGCGCGAAACGGAGGCCGCCTCCTCGGCGCTCAGGCCATAGGAAGCATCTCAGCCGCCCAGCGCATGAACGTCCTCGCAGCCGCAATCACCCAGGGCATGAGCGTCTCCGGCCTCGCCGACCTCGACCTCGTGTACACCCCCTCGGTGGCCCCCGTGTACGACCCCCTCCTGATTGCCTCAGGAGCCGCCCTGAAGTACGTCCGGTAAAAAGTAAAAGATTTCGGATTTGGGCGCATTCCGAAATTTTTGCCGCTCTGCGGCAAAAATTCCAGACCGGGCTATCCGCTCCAAGTCCTCAAAGCCGCTTCGCGGCTTCTGCGGGCTTTCCGCTTCTATCCCTTGCGTGGAAAGACCAAAGGCACTCTCTCTATCGCGGTAGCGTCATGCCGCCATTATTGCCTAAATCTTATTATTTCTAAATTCGGAATAAAATCATACTGTTTGCCATTTCCGGTTAAGAGAACTTCATTACTGTCTATCGCTGTTGCCGCCATGAGCGCGTCCGCCAATTCCATAGAATGACTCAAATAATAATCTTCTACAAAAAACATCGCCTTTGTTGATATATTCTCACTTATCTGTATAACCTTTATTGACCAGTTTTTTAAATATTCCTTCAAAAGTTTAAGCTCTTTTTTATTTCTCATACCCTGTACCAATTCCATATAATTTATGACTGAAATTTTGAAGGGAATATTTTTGTGTATGACACTGTGAGCATTCTCGTTTCCGCGCAAATACCATATCAAAACATCCGTATCTATGAGCATAGTTTTCTTCGCTTTCTTATAGTTCTCACATAGCGCTCTACATCGGCAAGCTCATCCCTTCTTTTCCATATTCCGAAAAGTTCATCTACAGTGTCTGCCTTTTCACCGGCAAGGGGTACAATTTTGGCTCGAGGCTTTCCCCTGTATGTAACAGTTATTTCCTGTCCGCTGCCGGCCTGCGCTATAATCCGCCCCGGCTGAACGCGCAATTGTTTTAGGGTAATTTCCACAGTAATCACCTCCCGGTATGAGTGAAGTGTACACTAGTAAGTATACACTTCTTGCAAAAAATATCAATCCCCCAATGGTCGAACATAAGGTCTTGACAGTTTATGAAATATATCCTATAAAAAGTATAGGTATACTAAGATTAACGGAGAAAGCTGACTATGAACAAAGTATATCAAGTATCTGTCCTCAAGGGCGAGGAAGTAAAGGAGAAAATCTACGGGTTTATCCTGGAAAAAAGGTGGGAAGCCGCCGTTATTGTGGGCGCGGTTGGTTCTATCCGGGATGTGGTGTACACAACCCCCGGTCGGCCAGTTTCGCGTAGGCGGTCTCAAACGCGGCCAGCGGGCTTTCAAGGGCGGTCTGGGGGCTGGGGACGCTCCACCCGCCGAAATGCGCCAGCGCGTAGGCGTAGAGGTTCTTCGCCCACTCAAGAAACTGTCCGTCATTGGCGGGATGTAATCTTTATTACCCATAAGGTATACTTCTTTGCCGGAAATGTGGTTTCCGTTGAGTAATGCTACACCGGCGGGTTTTTTGTCTACCCTGCGCTGTTCCGGTGTTCTGGTTTGATGTTTTGGTATACCCTGATGCGGTTTGGGTTCACCTCCGCGCTGTTATGGTATACCGATAGGTTGTCATGGTTCACCTGGACGGCGTTTGGGTATACCGGTATGCCGTCAGGGTTCACCAATGCGTTGTTTCGGTATACCGGCTCGCCGTTCCGGTTCACCCCTGCGCCGTGCGGGTCATGGCGATACCTTGGCTATACTATTGTCTGCCCGCCGTCTCCGTTGGGGCCGGGGAATGGCGGGGTTTCCTGCTCTATTTGCTTAATCCGGCTCGCAACGAGCTTGGTAAAGTCGCCTAAAATTTGTTTGTGAGCCTTTACCATTGTTTCAGCATCCGTCAAGGAGCGAATTTCAGCCGCAAACAGGGCGGGAGGGTCAATTTCGAGGGCGGCGGCTATGCGTTCCAGCATTTCGAAGCTGGGAAATTTCCGTTCGACTTCTATCAGAGCTATGTAGTTGGTCGAAGTATTCACCCTTTCAGCCAGTTGCGCCTGCGAAATTCCTAAAATTTGCCTCTGCGCCTTCATATTGAAGGCCAATACCGAACTCAGACTTGCCATATTCTCTACGTACCATTATTTTCATTTTTCCATCTCAATAAGGGATTGACAATTTACCTTATGGAACTTACTATAGAGTAACTGTGTGGAACTTTATCATCCATAAAAGAACGCATGGGTAACACTGCCATCCGTGGCGGCGGGTTATTTTGGCCCAAACCTTGTCCTTGAGGGCAAGAAAACCAACATAAAGGGGCGCGGCGCTATCCGGCAGGCGGATAGCTTGGGCCATGACCCCGAGGAGTTTTGTATGAAAAAGCAATTTTTCACGATTGCGGGAGTGCTGGCGGCGTTGCTGGCGCTCATGGTTCTGGCGGGGTGCGCTTCCGTACCGTGGGCGTTTGAAACCGCCGGAAGTCTTGCGGGGACAACGTGGGAGACATTCCCTATGAACGGCAAATACAGTACGCTCATTATCAATGACGCGGCGGCGGGCGTATTCACAAGCGCGGACGGGAAAGAAATGTCCTTTACCTACACGGCGGTTTACGATGCGGAAAAGCGTGCCTTTACCGGCACACTGACGCCGACGGGCGGCGCGGAAGGAGCCTTCTCTCTCGAGGGAGGCAATGGCAGCGTCTGGAAAATAACCGCGCAGGGACTGGGACTGAACAAAGAAAGCATCAATTATCGATCATCTGAATCGCTCCAGCGGCAGGCAGAAAGAAAACGGCTGACGGCGGAGCGCGAAGAACAGTTCGGCGCACTCTACATCATGCAAGGCACGAGCATACAAGGCACGAGTCTGAATTTCAGGCGGGACGGCGACGGCATGAAGGTTGTCTTCAGTGAGAAGGGCACTTTTAGAGAAGACCGAAGCCCCGACGGCAGCTCGAACCCCGGCGCCATACTGCTGGCTGCTCAATTTTCAGGACCCAGCTATGAACTCCGCAGCAAAGACAGCGTTACGATGACCATGCTGAAGAGGACAAACGATCCTGCTTATGTTGACGCGGAATACAGCCAGACTCCTTCCGGCACATTCAAACTGAGCGTGAGCGGCAACACCGTTACCATCTCCGACGGCGCTGGTGACGGCGCGAAGTTTAACGGCGCCTGGAAGAAACAGGTGAAGTAGCAGCCGGGGTTTCACCGGAAAAGGAAAAGCAAAGCGGGCTGTATGCCGGCCCGCTTTGCACTGTCAACAAGTTAGCATCCACAACCGGCCCCTGAGCCTTGAGCTTGTCGAAAGGTCGAAGGGGCACTTCGGCAGGCTCAAGGCCCTCAATAGCCCACTACCAAAACCTTAACTTGTTGACAGTGGCCCGCTTTGCGGTGAGCGGGAATTGAACGCTCAGTTGTTTTAGGGTAATTTCTACAGTAATCACCTCCTGGTATGAGTGAAGTGTACACTAGTAAGTATACACTTCTTGCAAAAATTATCAATCCCCGCGAGCAGGGCTGCTGCATTTACCCCCCACTATACAAAATCAAATAGCGCAAAGCGCAAAAAGCCCCTGGGGCGCAAGGGATTGAAGCGGAAATCCCGCAGAAGACGCGAAGCGGCTTTGAGGAATTGGAGCGCAAAGCCCGGTTTTT
>JAITGB010000058.1 GCA_031280945.1 Spirochaetales bacterium | reverse complement strand
AAGCACGCACAGATTCTCCGCTCGCGGCTGGACCTTATTCAAAAACTCCGCGCCGCGTATTCAGCGCGCCCCCGGCAGGACATGCAGGACGTTGACTTAAAAATTTATTCAGGCGATTTTTTTCCCGACGAAGACAGGGAGGAATTTGAGGTTCTGCGCACGGCGGACGCGCAAGAGCTTCTGTCTCACCCGCCGCGTTTTTACGACAGCCGGGGGCAGGAAATGCTGTGGCGTTACATAGCGCGCAATTTCCCCGAAGCTCTTCCCGAAACCGAAAAACAAAAATGGCGCAGTTTCTGCGCTTCGCGCCTTTTAACTCCGGAGCCGCAAAAAGCCCTGGACATTGGAACCTTTATGCGCGATGTGCGTAACCGCCTGGGCCGCATGGACACCCCGGCGGAGGACAAGGTTATCTTGAAGCGTCTTCTTGAATACGGCGAAGAGCTTGAGAGAGTGGTTTTGGGGTAGGAACAGGCGTTTTTCTGGAAAACAAGGCGATGCAGAGCGTAAAATAAACATAGAGCGGGTAGGGTTTCCCCAAACCCGCTCTATACTCTCCTTAAAACCGCCCGCCAAGCGGTAAAAATCCCCAAAAGCCGCGCCCCGCGCAAAACCCTACTACAAAGGATATACAGGCTTCGCGCTCGCCGCGGCCTGGGGCCATACGGTTTGAATGTTTTTGTTTTGAATCTGGAAAGTAACCGCGCCGCCCGCCGCGTTCTGCCCTGCCGCGTCAAACTTGACAGGCCCCCAGAAAGTAGAACCATCGTAGGCCGCAAGAACGCCGCGCACCTTGTCCGTGTCCGTTGTTCCGGCTTTTTCAATGGCCATTTGCAGGAGATACCCGCCCTGGCTTCCTGCCGCGCCCTGATACGCAAGGCCCGAACCGAACTTCGCGGCGTACTTTTTCGTGTAGTCCTGGGTAGAACCAAACAGGGGGTCGGAGTAGACCATCTGGGGCATCCACCACGCAACGCCGCAGATATTCTCCGCATCGGAGCCAAGATTGTTCTGGAAATCCTCAAGCTCCGGCCCCGTGGTAAAGCCAATGGCTTTGAGGTTTACCCTCTGGTCTTTGAGCTGGCGCACAGTAAGAACCGATTCTTCAAGGTAGCCCGAAGCCAAAAGCGCCTCGGCTCCTGAGTTCTTGATTTTGAGAATTGTAGAAGACATATCCTTGACGCCCTTGGGGTAGACCTCGTAGTAGACAACCTCAAAACCCTTGGACTTCGCGTAGTTCTGCGCGCCCTCGGCAACGCTCACGGGAAAGTTGTCGTTCGGAGCGATAATCGCTACCTTCGTAGGCCGCGGGTTCTGCGCCGCGAGCATATCAATAAAACTGTTGAAGATTTTAACTCCCGGAGGCAAAACCGCGAAAACGTTTTTGAAGCCGCGGGTATAGATGTTCGCGGCGTTGGCAGTAGTAGCAATGGTGATAATGTTATACCTTTCGGCTATGGCCGTGGTAGCGAAAGTCGGACCCGAACCATAAGGCCCCAGAAGAAACTGCACATTGTCTTCTGTTATGAGCTTTTCGGTAAGCTGGGCCGAGGTATTGTTGTCGGACTGGTCATCGTAGTACACGATTTCAACCAGTTTTTTTGCCCCTCCAACGTTGATTCCGCCCGTGGCGTTTACCTCGTCCTTCCACATATCGTAGCCGTTCTTCATCATGTTGCCGAAACGGGACAGGCTCCCTGTCAGGGCCAAAGACGCCCCGATTTTGATAGTCGCTGGTTCAGCCTTTTTTTCCGGCTCCGAGCCTCCGCCCGCGAAAACATTTCCCGCCAGAGCAAAAAGCGCAAGAACCAGAACCGCTGTCTTTTTTACCGCATTCATTTCTTTCCTCCTCGTTAATCTCAAACTATAATCCTAAATATGCTTTTTGGATTTCCGGATTTTCCAAAAGAATTTTAGAATCCCCGGAAAGCTCCACGTGTCCGTGGACAAAAACATAGCCCTTTTCCGCTATACCCAAAGCAACCTGAACATCCTGGTCAACAAGAAGAATGGAAATGTTTTTCTTTGCCTGAATATCCTTCAAAACTCCAATCAGAGCGTCAACAACAACAGGAGCAAGCCCCAAAGAAAGCTCATCGAGCATAAGAAGCCTCGGCGCCGCCATAAGCCCGCGCCCCACAGCGCACATCTGGGCCTCCCCGCCGGACAGAGTCCCCGCAAGCTGCTTTCGCCTCTCTTTGAGGCGCGGGAGAACAGAGTACACCCACTCAAGGTCATCCTTTACGGCCCTGCGGTCTTTACGCACATAGGCTCCCATCATGAGATTGTCTTCCACCGGTAAACCCGAATAAAGCTGCCTCCCCTCCGGCACCATCATAATGCCCGCCCCGGCTCTTTTGGGCTGGGAAAGCCCTGTAATATCCTCACCCGCGTAGATGATTTTTCCCGTATAGGGGGTAAGAGCGCCCGCAAGAGTGCGGATAAGGGTGGTCTTCCCCACCCCGTTCGCGCCCACAAGAGCGGTAATGGCCCCTTCCTGTATTTCGATATTCACATCCCAGAGAATCTGAACGTCTCCATAGCCGCCGGAAAGCCCCTCAACCTTGAGCATTTTTTCCCCTCATCTTTGCGTAGCGCTCGCCCAGATACGCGGAAATAACCCTCTCATCGCTCGTAACAACCCCCGGCTCGTCCTCCGCAATTTTCTCCCCGTGGTGCAAAACTATAACCCTGTGCGAAACCCCCATAATGGCCTTCATAACGTGTTCTATGATGAGAATCGTTCTCCCCTCCGCGTTCAGCTCCGCGATGAGCCGCATAATAGATTCAACCTCAGCGGAATTGAGCCCAGCCATAACTTCATCGAGGAGAAGAACCTCCGGGTCCATGGCAAGGGCGCGCGCAAGTTCAAGCCGCTTTCTTTCGGAAATGTTGAGGTTCTCTACGCGGAGGTCCTCTTTTCCGTCAAGGCTCACGCGGGCAAGGATTGAGCGCGTCTTCTCGCGGGCACGGCAAGCGTCCTTGATATTATCCTTTCCAAAAAGAGCGCCAATGGAAACATTCTCCAGAACAGTCATTCCCGGAAAAGGCTTTACAATCTGAAAAGTGCGCGAAATGCCCCTCTCCGCGATTTGGTAGGGTTTCAGGCCGGAAATCTTTTTGTCCTTGAAATAAATCTCACCGCGCGTAAGAGGAAGAGTTCCGTTAATGAGCGAAAGAAAAGTTGTTTTTCCCGCGCCGTTGGGCCCCATGATGCCCAAAACCTCGCCCCGGAACACCTCAAAATCAACGCCGGTAACAGCCTTGAGAGCCCCGAAGTGCTTTGTTACCCCTACTCCGCGCAGAATCACCTCTCTCACAGGCCCTCCCCGTTTTCTCCGGCGCGGCCTGCGCTGCGGCTCCCGGCGCGGGCCTTAACAGCGCGGAGCCTGTCAGCCCACACGCCCGCGATGCCGCGCCAGCGCACGCGGAGAATCCCATTGGGAATACACAAAACCGCAAAAATAATGATTGCGCCCAAAATGCCCAGGTGCAAAGTCATGTAGCGCGACCAGAAGTAGCGCGAAACAGTCTGCAAAAGAAAAGCCCCCACAACAGGGCCCATAACAGTCCCCATGCCGCCCACGATAATCATAACGAACATATTCGTTACCCACAGAATATCGAAAACAGTCTTTGATTCAATGTAGCTGAACCAGTATGCGTACACGGCTCCGGTTAAACCCGTAAAAAAAGCCGAAAGGCTCCAGGCGATAATTTTGTACTTTGTCGTATTGATGCCCATAACGCCCGCAGCCTCTTCGTTTGCGCGAATGGCCTTGAAAGCGTAACCCAGACGGTTCGTATGAAGGCGCGAGACAAAGGCCACGGTAACAAGAAGCAGGGCCAGCATAAAAAAGTAGAAAAATGCGTTCGCAAAGTACGGAGTCCCCGGAAGGCGCGGAATACTGATGCCTTGAGTTCCGCCCGTAAGGTCAGACCAAATATCCACCACCTGCCGCACAGCCAGCATCGCGCCCGTTGTCCCCAGGGCAAAATACTGTCCCTTTAACCGCAAAAGAAGAAACCCCAGAATAATGGCCGCGATAACAGAAATAATTCCCGCGCACACAAAGGCAGCCGCAAAAGGGAAATTCGCCTTTGTCATAAGAATCGCTACTGTGTAGGCCCCCATGCCAAAGAAAACCATGTTGCCGAAAGCCGCGTAGCCCGTGTACCCCGCAATGATATTGAGGGCCGACGCCAAAATCGCGTACATAAAAATTTCGGTAAACTGCCGCACCCAAAAACCCGACACCAAAAAAGGAAGGCACAGCGTGAGAACAGCCGCACAGACAAGAACGCCCCATGTTATGAGTTTTTTGTTTCCGCCTCTCATACAGCCCTCCGCGAGGCTGGCCGTAAAACCGCCGGAGGAAAACCAAAAAATTGCGCTATCTTTTGGGGGCGTTGCGGGGGCTTAAAATTTTTCCCCGCGCAGCGTGAAAAAAACCTCTTGACCCCCGCAGAGGGGGCAGCGCAATACACGCCGCAGGCGGGTATGGAGCGAGGGGGAGACTTCCCCCCTTGATTTCTTCTTATAGAGCAAGCAGCCGCAAGGCAATCCCGCGTGAAGAGCTTCATTAGTAGAACCTCTTTCCCAGAAGGCCCTGGGGCCGGAAAACGAGAACCGCCACAAAGAAAACAAAGCCGATGAGTTCCTGCGCCGAGGAAGGAAGGAAAACCGTGCCGAGAGTCTCCGCCAAGCTCAAGGTCATGCCGCCCACGAGCGCCCCGGCCGTGCTGCCCAGCCCGCCCAGAACGGAAATGACAAACGCCTTGTTGATGATGTCACCGCCGAAAAACGGATTGATGCTCATAATCGGCAGCATCAAGGCCCCCGCCGCGCCCGCGA
>JAITGB010000033.1 GCA_031280945.1 Spirochaetales bacterium | reverse complement strand
TCAAGCTCGTTAGTCAAAACATAGGCGCCGTCCCGCGTCCCAGCGCTTGAGCCTATCTGAATAAACTCCTCCACCGAGCCTCTGGGGGTATACAAAAGCTCGACATCGTTGGGGTTGACTACCTTTTCCTGGAAATGTACCGCGCCCGAGGCGTCAACTTTGAGGACTACGGCCTCCCCGTCGAACCTCCGCCCCAGGAGTATGGATTTTTCTATGTCCCGTAAGTACAGGCGGTAAAAGATTTTTCCCTGCCTGCTTGCTAAACCTTTGCCCTCAAGAACAACTTCTCCCGCATCGTTCACGAATCCGTCATCGTAGGTGTTGTCAAGGTAGAAGAGGACGACGGGTTTATCCCCCTTTTGCGGAACATACTCACCCGCTATCCGTATGTTTGTAGAGAGGCGGTCTGTAAAACGGAATTCAAAATACGGCTGGTCGTAGACGGGGCAGGCGGAGAAGAGCGTTACAAGGAGGAGAGCCAAGACGGAAAGATAATTCCTACTATTCCGGTAGGAATGGGGGGGGGGGGGGGGTAAATGTACGCTTTTTTTGAATTCGCGCTTGAGAGCGTTTACAGTGTTTACGTGGTTCATACAGTGTACCCTCCTGGAACGGCAAAAATACATTTTACTCTGCACAATAAAACTTTTATTTTATAAATATCGCATAAATAAGTAAAAAGCACAAGTCTTTTTGCGGTTTTTTGGTGAGAATTTCAGCTTTTAGCGGGAATGGGGGGAATTCGGAGGTGGAGGCGGGGCAATTTAAGGCGGGGCGTTGCGGTTCAGCGCCCCGCAGCGCCCCCGCGTTACGGTTCAGCAAAAGGCGGTTTTTCGATTCTCTCCACATTATAGGAATCAAGAATATACACCCGCGAAAGAGAGCCGCCATCCTCCTGTACGGCGCAGTAGCGGTTTTTTTCGGTTTCTTCGTTTCCAAGAAGGAGTTTGCGGCTGCTCCCTAAGCTGTCCGTAAAACTGATGCTCAAAAAGGGCGCGTCAAGGCCGGCGCGTGAGGGGTCAACTCCCGCCGCAAAAGAGCGGGCGTTTAACTGAGCCAGAGTTGCCGCAAGGGTCTCGGCCTTTCCCTGGTCGGGTTTTCTCGTGTCCTTATCCGGCGCGGCCCACAGAATAGCGTTTTTGCCATCGCGGAAAATCGTATAGGCGTCCTTCACAGGCTTTTCAAGAGAAATAGCCGACACATCGCGGCCCGAAAGGTTTTCGGGAAAAAGGCGCAGGTAGCTCCAGTACGCGGCGTTTCTTCCGCTGTAGTAGGACAGGCTCTCCGAAAGGAGGTACACCTCGTTTTTACCGGAAAACCGGACGTACTCACCCTTGCCCTGGCCGCTCCCCTTGCCCAGAATGATTTCCGCCTTTCCCGCCTTGCCGGAAAAACCGATGCGGCGGGGAGCCTCTTCCTCAAGTTCAAAGCGTTCCCAGTTTTCCGCCTTGTCCGTAAAGGGCGGGGAAAGGAAGGCGGAATCAATAACCTCAAAAAGGCGGTCAAGTTTTGAAGAATCCGCGGGATAGCTTTCCCCGCCGATAATCACGCTCCATGACGAGCCTTTTCCCGCGGGGTTTTCCTGATTTCGCGCAAGGGTAATGCTTCCGCTTTCAGCGCTCAGGGTAATTTCCGTAACCGTTGCTCTTGGGAAAAAGGAGCTTAAAGGCAGGCGCGATGAATCTCCGCTCCCCCTGTAGGAAAAGTATGTTCCGAGTATAAAGCTCAAGGCCAGAACAATGGCCGCGGAAGAAAGTGAAAGAATTTTTGTTTTATAGGTCATGGCGGGTTCTCCTCCTCATGGAACGCAGAATTCCCGCTCCCGCGACAAAGACGGGAACAAGAACGAGATTGACGATTTCGGAAAAAAGGATAAAGCCGTCCCGTACGTCCTTGTCCTCTATGCGGGCAAGGCGCGTGTCCCTCATGCTCCGCGCTCTGATTGTCATAAGGCTGTCCTCGCCGGAAAGCCAGTCCGCGGCGTTTTCAAAAAAGGCGAGGTTGTATTCGCTTCCTGCCGCGTTCAGAAGTATGTCGCGGGAGGCGTCCGCGTCCCCCAGAACAATGAGCCGCGTTTCCTCCGATAAGTCCTTCCGCAGCCTCGTAAAACCCGAATCGCCGCTTTTTTCCGGCGGAGCTTTTTTCCCCGCAAAATAACTGGGAAAGGTTCCGCTCAAGGCTATGCCCAGGGGGTATCTTCCTGCCTTGTCGGAGGCGATGGCGCGGAAACTGCCCGCCTCGTAGGGGTTTGTGGGATAGCGCTCTCCGCTAATGAGCCACGAGTCCGGCCCGGAGGACAAAAGATTTTCCGCCTGCACTCCCTCGATTTCACGGGGGGCAAGGGAACTGGGCCAGTACAGGTCAAAAACAGAAAGCCCCGCGGTTACGGGATGCACACGGGAAAGCCCCTGCCCCTGTACGCTTACCCAGTGGTTGTAGATTTCGTAGGCCTGTACGCGCATAAAGCCCGTGTCCCTCTGCACAGGTATACGCCGCGCGTTTGCGTCAAGGACAAGGTTTTTTTCCACGGAAACGCCGTAGGCTGCAAGCAGACTAAAGATGGGAAGCTCCTCATCGTAGGGACTTGCCTCAAGGTTTCGCATGAGGTCTATGTCCACCCTGTCCATGGCGATAAACGCCTTGCCTCCCGCCATAATGTACTGGTCAACGGCGTACAGGTCCGCCTCGCTTAAATCCTTGCCGCCGAACACAAAGAGAAGGGAAATGTCTTCCGGTATTTCTTCGCCCGGGGAAATTTCCCGCACGCTGTAGGAGGCCGCGAGGCGGCTTCCTATGGCGCTCATGTCCCGCGAAAGGCTCATGGTTCTGTCCCCCAGGAGAAAGCCCGCGGAAGGCCGCTCATCATTGACGAGTTTTTTGATGCGGCGGGTAAGGTCGTATTCAAGGTTTACGGGATTCGCCACAACAGGGAGAACTTCGCGGTTATCCATGTACGCAAGGACGATGCCTGAGTACACGATGGCCACGCTCTGTTCGTTTTTTTCGAGGACAGTTATTTCCTGGGGAACAACGCCCGCTTCTTCGGGCTTAAAGTCCTTTTCCTTTTCCGGGGCCACAACAGACACCCGTATTCTGCCCCTGCCGTGGGCCGCGTACTCGTACAGGAGGTCTTCAATTTGGCCGGGAATGGGAGAAAGCCCCGCTAGCCTTTCGGAAATATAATAGGTAATGTGAACCTGGTCGGGAATCTCGCGGAAAAGATTTTTCGATACATCTGAAATTGAAAACGCCTTGTTCTCTGTAAGGTCAAGCCGCGTATAAAAAACCGTACTGTTCGCCGCAACAAGAACAAGAACAAGGAGCGTTAAAAGCGTGAGGAGGATTTCCTTCATTTTTCCGTTCATGGTTAGCTCCATTTCCTGAAAACAAGAACCTTGACGCTGAGGTACTGAAAACCAAAGGTCATGGCAAGAAAATACACGAGGTCGCGGGAATCAATAACGCCTTTGCGGAAACTCTCAAAGTGAGCCTCAAGCGAAATGTAGCGTAAAAAGCCCGCGATAAAATCAGGCAGGGCAAGGGAAGCGGCAAAATGAATCAGCGTAAAAAAGAGAAGAAATCCCGCTCCCAGAAGAAAGGCCGAGGCCTGATTTGTCGAAAGAGCCGAGGTAAACTGCCCCACGGACAGGGCCGCGGCTCCCAAAAGAATAATGCCGAGGTATTCGCCTATGATTTCCCCTGTTTCAAAATTTCCCAATGGAAGAACAGTTAAAGGCAGGGGCAGGGTAAGGGCCAAAAGAATAAGGAGAAAGAAAAACGGCCCCAGAAATTTCGCGGCGACAAGCTGGGCCTCCCCGTAGGGCAGGGTAAGAAGAAGCTCCGCTGTTCCTATTTTCCTTTCCTCGGCCCAGCCCCTCATGGTAAGGGCGGGTATGAGGATAATAAAAACGTAGGGGAGTATTTCAAAGTAGCCGCGAAGACTTGCAATGTTCCGAGCGGGAAAACGCAGGAGAAAGAAAAACCACAGGGACATAAAAACGATAAAGCCCGCTCCCAGAACATAGGCAATGGGCGAATTAAAGAAAACCGCGAGTTCTCTTTTTACAAGGGGTGAAATTTTACGCATTTTCGCTCTCCTGTGTATCTCGTACGGGGTTTTCCGCTGCCCCATCCTCAGAGGTAAGCCGCGAAAACAGGGTCTCTATGCTGTAGCGTTCGTGGGTAAGGCTGCGTAGTCCTAGTCCTTTTGCAACGGCCCAGTCGAAAAGTATGTCTCCGCCTTCGGCCTGGGTTTCTGTTTCGAGGGACAGGGCCGCGTCGTAAATTCCGGCGGAGGTTTCCGTAAAGCTCTCCACCGAGAGAAGGCCGGGTATGGTAGAAAGTTCTTCGCGGGAGAGGGGGGCCTTGCTCCGCAGGGTGAGCTTGTACTGTTTGCCGCCCCTCATGCGCGCCGCGATTTCCTCCGGCGTTCCCTCCGCGGCAATGAGGCCCTCGTTGAGAATAAGAATCCTGTCGCAGAGGGCTTCAACCTCCTGCAAAATATGCGTTGAGAGTATGAGGGTTTTCTCTTTGCCCAAATTTTTAATGAGCCGCCGCACTTCGATAATCTGATTGGGGTCAAGGCCGGCTGTGGGTTCGTCCAGAATGAGGATGCCGGGATTGTGGATAATGGCCTGAGCAAGACCTGTTCTCTGGCGGTAGCCTTTTGAGAGTTTGCCGATAATTCTCCGGCTCATTTTTTCAAGGCCGCAGGCTTCAAGAACTCTGTCTATGGCTTCCCGGCGCGAGGCAGGCGGAATGGCGCGGGATTCCGCGACAAAGCTCAAATACTCCTCAACGGAGAAATCAGAGTATACGGGCGCGTTCTCCGGCAGATAGCCCACCACGGCTTTTACTTCAACGGGATTCGTTCTCACGTCCCAGCCGCCCAGCCGCGCTGTTCCTCCCGAAGGGAAATGATACCCCGTAAGGATTTTCATAATGCTCGTTTTGCCCGCGCCGTTTGGCCCCAAAAGGCCCACGATTTCGCCGGGCTGTACGCAAAAAGATGCGTCTTTTACCGCGCTGAAATTCCCGTAGGATTTC
>JAITGB010000246.1 GCA_031280945.1 Spirochaetales bacterium | reverse complement strand
ATTCTCCTGATGATAAGCGCCGGCTTTGTTCTGGGACGGAAAAACTGGTTTTCCGGCGAAACTCTATCGGCCATGTCGCGGCTCGTCTTGCAGATTTCTATTCCCGCGATGCTGCTATCGAACATCACCTCAACCTTTACGCGGGAAGATATTATAGGCATGGGGAGCGCTCTTCTTTTCCCCCTCATGTCCATAACAGCCCTGTACTGCGTAAGTTTTATAGTGGCGAGGATTTTCAGGATTCCGCGCGAGAGACGAGGCGTTTTTCGCGCGCAGTTCGCTTTTTCCAATACGGTTTTTGTGGGCGTACCCGTGAACATCGCGCTTTTCGGCGAAGCCGCGGTTCCGTACGTAACCATGTACTACCTTGTCAACACGACCCTGTTCTGGACTGTGGGCGTGTACTTTATCCGCAGGGACAATATCGCGGAGCGCGTACCGCTTTTTTCGCGGCAAACAGCAGGTCAGATTTTTTCTCCAACCGTTGTTTTTTTTCTCATCTCGCTCTCTCTTGTTCTGTGTAGGGTGAGTATTCCAGCCTTTATTATGAGCGGCCTAAAATACATGGCCTCGCTCACAACTCCGCTTGCGATTATCATTATCGGGGCAGGCGTCAACTCCGTGGGGTTAAAAGTTCTTCGCTGCAACAGGGAGCTTGTCCTTGTTCTTCTTGCGCGTTTTGTGTGCGCGCCCCTTCTGATGTTTTTTTTGCTCCAGGGCGCAGAGCTTCCGGCTTTAATGAGAAAGGTTTTTATCATTACCTCAGGTATGCCCGTTATGACGCAGATTGCCCTCATCGCACAGGCCTACGGCGCAGACCACAGGAGCGCGGGAATTACGGCCACAGTAACAACAGCGGCGAGCCTTGCGGTTATTCCCGTGTATATGCTCATTCTCGGCGGCCCATGATGTCCTGGAAATCAGAGCTAAAACGGAGAATTACGGGCCGCGCGGAGCTTGAAAAAATTGTAAACCTTACGCCTGAGGAGGCCGCCTGGTTTGAAAAGGCGCAGGGCTTTCGGAAGGGGGGCGGTCAAGACGAGCTTCTTTTTCCTTTGTGCGTTCCGCGCGGTTTTCTCCTCCTCGCGGGGCCCGGAGCGGATGACCCCATACGGCGGCAGTGCATACCCCGCGCGGAGGAGTTCCGGCTTTCCCCCGGAGAGCTTCACGACCCCCTGGGGGACAAGGCCCACAGTCCCCTCTCCCGCCTTGTCCACAGGTACGCGGACAGGGCCCTTGTCCTTGTAACAGGAGAGTGCGCTCTCTCCTGCCGGTACTGCTTTCGCCGCTACTATTCAGGAGGGGGGAAGGGAAGCATCAGCGAACCGGAAACCGGGGCCATTGCGGAGTACCTCAAAAGCCGGCCCGCCATACGGGAAGTTATTCTCTCAGGAGGCGACCCCCTCACTGTGGACGACCAGAGGCTTTTCAGTCTTATCGATACTCTGCGCGCGGCCCGGCCCGGCCTTATCCTGAGGCTTTCAAGCCGTATGCCTTCGGCCCTGCCTTCGCGTATTACCCCTTCCCTCTGCCGGGGTCTTGCAAGGAGGCAGCCCCTCTGGGGCGTTGTCCACATAAATCACCCGAAAGAGTTCTCGCCCGCCTGTTCGGGCGCGCTGCGCCGCCTTGTTTCATCGGGCGTTCCCCTCCTGGGCCAGACAGTGCTTCTTGCGGGCGTAAATGACGATGCCGCTGTTCTTGAGGAGCTTTTTCGGGGGCTTGCCGCCCGCGGGGTTAAGCCGTACTATCTTTTTCAGGGCGATATGGCCCCAGGTACAGCGCATTTCCGGGTTCCCCTCCCCAGGGGCTGGGAGATTATGCGGGCTTTGCGGAAGCGGCTTTCCGCTCTTGCCCTTCCCGAATACGCTGTTGACCTTCCCGGAGGCGGCGGCAAAGTGCCTCTCGCCACGGAATATCTTAAAGGTGAGGATGAGGATTTCTGGATTTTTGAGAATATCGAAGGAAAGGAATTCCGCTATCCCAGGGAAAAAACATGAAAAACGAAAACTATGAACATCTCCTCTGGACAGAGACTTCGCGCGAGACCGCGTACACGACACCTATCTTTAACCTCATCAAGGCGCACCGCCGGGCCGCATCGGGGAAGAACGCTTCTTTTGTTCTCCTTGAATGCGGCGACTGGGTCAACGTTGTTCCCCTTGTACAAAACGATGCGGGGGAGGACTGCTTTCTCATGGTGCGCCAGTACAGGCAGGGTTCGCAGTGCCTGACCCTGGAGTTTCCCGGCGGGCTTGTTGACCCCGGCGAGAGCGCGGAAGAGGCGGGAAAGCGCGAACTCAAAGAGGAGACGGGCTGCGAGGCGGAAAAGTTGATTTACGCGGGAAAAATCAATCCGAATCCGGCTTTTATGGCGAACTGGTGCAGCACTTTTATTGCTGTTGGCCTGAAAAAAACTTCGGGCCAGGATTTGGACGAAAACGAATTTGTTGACTGCGAGCTTGTACCTGTGGCCCAGTTGGAGCGGGATATGGGAACGGGGATTCACATTCACGCGATTATGGTTGTGGCCCTCTTTTGGTACAGGAAGTGGAAGAATGGAGAAAAATGAAATAATCGTTGTCTACGGAAACTCTCCCCAGGAGATGGCGTACCGCATTGCGCAGGCTGCTGACCTTGCGGGCCTTATTGGAGATAGACAGAAAAGAATCGGCCTTAAACCCAACCTTGTTGTGGCCCGTCCCGCGGACGGAGGAGCTACGACTCACCCTGAAATCGCGGAGGGGCTTATCCTTTACTTAAAAGAGAAGGGGTTTGGGAACATTGTTATTCTGGAGGGTTCCTGGGTGGGGGACGCTACGCGCAAGGCTTTTCCTGTCTGCGGCTACACGGAGCTTGCGAAGAGGACGGGGGTAGAGCTTGTTGATACTCAAGAAGACAGTTTTCGCGTATACGACTGCAAGGGCATGAAGATAGAAATATGCGACAGCGCCATGGCGGTTAATTTTATGATTAATCTTCCTGTTATGAAGGGGCATTGCCAGACTCAAGTTACCTGCGCCCTGAAAAACAACAAGGGAATCATTACAAACAGGGAAAAGCGGAAGTTTCACTCTCTGGGGCTGGACAAGCCCATTGCGCACCTGAATACGGTCTGCCGCAATGATTTTATCGTTGTTGATGCTATCTGCGGAGACCTTGATTTTGAGGAGGGGGGAAATCCTGTTCCATCTGGCCGTATGTTCGGGGCGCGGGACCCTGTTCTCTGCGATGCCTGGGTTGCGGGCGAGATGGGCTACAGTGTTTCGGAGGTGCCCTACATTGGACTTGCGGCTGCCCTGGGGGTGGGCTCTTCGGACGTACACAAGGCTGTGGTGCGGGAGTTAAACAGCGGGGCTGAAAGTCCGCCCATGCCGAAGGCTTCGGGCAAAGTGAAGCAGCTTGCCTCCTCTATCCGCGAGGACAGGGCCTGCAGCGCCTGTTACGCTGCCCTTGTGCGCGCTCTTTCCCGCATGGGAAGG
>JAITGB010000205.1 GCA_031280945.1 Spirochaetales bacterium | reverse complement strand
CGCAGGGGGCTTCTTTTTATGAGTTCCTGTTTTACCATTTTTTATCTCCTGAAATTGTTCTGCGGTTGCATCGGCAGCGCCCTTTGCATCATTTTTGCTCCTTGCGGCGCTTTTCCTGATACTGTTTTTTCAGCTCCTCGGAAATCGCGTTGGGAACGCGGCCGTACTTGAGAACTTCCATGGAAAACTCCGCCTTTCCCTGCGTGAGGGAACGCAGAACCGTGGAATATCCGAACATCTCGCTTAAAGGAACCTCCGCCTCAATTTGGGAAAAGTTTCCGTCCTCCGTTGAAGCGACAATAACGCCCCGCCTCTGGTTTAAGCTCCCGAAAACATTGCCCTGAAATTCCGTGGGGCCTTCCACGTTTACCTTCATAATGGGTTCGAGAATAACAGGCTTTGCCTTGTCATAGGCCTGCCGGAAAGCCCCGATTGCCGCTTGCTGGAAAGCCATGTCCGAAGAGTCAACAGGGTGGGTCGCCCCGTCATTAATGGCGCAGCGTATGTTGACAATGGGAAAACCTATGAGAGTACCCTTTGTGCGGGCCGCCTGAAAACCCTTGTCGCAGGAAGGAACAAATTCGTTGGGAATCACCCCCCCCTTGATGAGGTCAAGGAATTCGTAGTCAGCCTCCGCGTAGGGTTCCATGTACCCCGCAACCCTGCCGTACTGACCCGAACCGCCCGTCTGCTTTTTGTGGGTGTAGTCGAAGTCCGCCCTCTGGGTAATCGCCTCCCTGTAGGCAACCTGAGGCATACCCGTCTCCACCTCCGCCTTGTATTCGCGCTTCATTCTCTCAATGTACACATCGAGGTGCAGCTCGCCCATACCCTGAATAATGGTCTGGTTTGACTCAGGGTCAACGTAGGTACGGAAAGTCGGGTCTTCTTTGGTAAAACGCCCCAGGGCCTTTGCCATATTGTCCGCGGAGTTTTTGTCCTTGGGAGTAATCGCAAGCGAAATAACAGGAGCCGGAACGTACATGGACGTCATGGAATAGTTGTAACCCTGCTTGCAGAAAGTATCCCCCGAAGCGCAGTCTATGCCAAAAAGGGCCACAATATCCCCGCAGGGCGCCTCCGCAATATCCTCCATGGAATCCGCGTGCATTCTGATAAGCCGCCCGATTTTAAAGCGCCGCCTGAGGCGCGAATTGTACAGCTCGTCCCCTTTTTTAAGGGAACCCTGATAGATACGGATATAGGTAAGCTGGCCGTACTGACCGTCCTCCAGCTTAAAGGCAAGCCCCACAAAAGGCTCCTTCGCGTCCGGCTTTAACTCAATCTCCTTCTCCCCATCGTCCAGGTTTAAGGCAGAGTTTTTTACCTCCGTAGGATTGGGAAGATAGGAAACAACACCGTTGAGTAGGGTTTGAATCCCCTTGTTCTTGTAGGCCGAACCAATAAAAACAGGCGTAAGCTGCCGCGCAAGAACCCCCGTCCTCACAGCCGCGCGGATTTGGGCCTCCGTAACGCTCCCCTCAAGGAAAGCCTCCGCAAGCTCATCGGAAAAAAGCGAAGCCGCGTCAATAAGCTCCTCGCGCCTCTTTTCCGCCTCAGCCGCAAGCGAAGAAGGAATCTCCCTCTCCACAACATCGTCCCCGCCCGGACCCTCGTAGTAGAGGGCCTTCATGGTAATAAGGTCAACAAGACCCTCAAACTTGTCCTCAAGGCCAATAGGAATCTGCGCCAGAACCGCGTTGTGCCCCAGCTTGTCCCGAAGCTGGTCCTTGACCCTGTAGGGATTCGCCCCCGTCCTGTCGCACTTGTTGACAAAAGCGATAAAAGGAACACTGTAACGCTTTAACTGCCTGTCCACGGTAATGGACTGGGACTGAACCCCGCCCACCGAACACAGAACAAGAATAGCCCCGTCAAGAACCCGCAAAGACCTCTCCACCTCGATGGTAAAATCAACATGTCCCGGAGTATCAATAATGTTGATAGCGTAGCCGTCCCAAGTAACATTCGTCGAAGCCGAAGTAATCGTAATGCCCCGCTCCCTCTCCAGCTCCATGAAATCCATGGTCGCCCCGTGCCCGTCCTTTCCCTTTACCTCATGGATAGCGTGAATCTTGTTGCTGTAATACAGAATACGCTCCGTCAGAGTCGTTTTCCCCGAGTCAATATGGGCGCTGATGCCGATATTTCTCATCTTTGACATTTCTGCCATATAAACCTTACCCTCTCCTCACCAATAAATAGCTTGTAGAACAAACCGCCCGCACACAGGCCGCGGCCCAAACTCTTGAGTCTCCAAGTCTCGTTTTTTCTTGAAAAACACGAACACGTCCCCGGAGGTCTTAAAAATATACCCAAAAAGTGAAAATTGTTCAAGAGGGTTGAGATTTAGAGAATTTGGGAATTTGGGCGCATCTCTCCGTTTTTTTGCCATAGGCAAAAAAACGGAAAGTCGGGCTTTGCGGGGCTTTGGCCCCGCCTGCGGCGGGTCGCCTTCGGCCCCCTTCAATCCCTTGCGCGGCCCACGGCCCGGCCCGCCTCCGGCGGCCCGCCCGCAGCTTCGCCGCGGCCCCCACCCCCGCCGCGCGGAACACTCAAGGGCTGCGTGCTTTCATTGACAGGTCGCGCGGCGGGCTGTATAGTAAACCTGCCATGAAATGGATTGTTCTTGCGCTTGCTGTTGCCATGTATTCTTTCATTGTAATTTTTCCCGCGAAAAAATCTTTCAGCTCTCTGGGGGCGGCGCTTCTTATGCTCATTCTGGGGGTGGTAAGCCCTTTTGAGGCTCTGGCCCACCTTGTTGACTGGAACGTTCTTATGATTTTCGTAGGAAGCCTTGTTATTGCCGAGCTTTTTATTTACTCGCGTGTACCCGCCGTGATTGCCGACACTCTTGT
>JAITGB010000162.1 GCA_031280945.1 Spirochaetales bacterium | reverse complement strand
TCCCAGCCCGAACGGATTTTTACCGTTACAGGAAGAGAAGAGTTTTCCACCATAGCCTTGACAACATCAAAGAGGAGCCGGGGAGAGCGCAAAAGAGCCGAACCCGCGCCGGTTTTAATCACCTTGGGAACAGGACACCCGCAGTTAAGGTCAACGAGGTCGGGAAGAGGCGAAAGACAGCACACAGAGCGCACAGCCATTGCCGCCGAATACGGACTCCCCGTAAAAATCTGCACCGCAAAATGCTTCTCCTCAGCGTCCCGCGCAAGAAGAAGCGCCGTTTTAGGGTTATCGCGGATAAAACCCTCAGCCGAAAGCATCTCCGAATACCCCATATCGCTCCCGTACTCCGCGCACAAACCCCGGAAAGCCATATCCGAATAGCCCGCAAGCGGAGCGAGAAACAAATTGCCCGCAATACACCGCCCGCCAATGGACACCGGCCTGTAAAGAGAACGCAAATCCCCGCTCATAATCCGTAGAGTGTTTTAGAAAAAGTTTTCGCGCCGCAAATCAGGGCGTAATCTGGAAAAACCGCAGAGCATTCTGGAAAAGAGTATCCGCCACATAGTCCAGTTCCTCCCCCCGCAGCTCCGCAATAAACTCAACAGTCTCCCTAAGATACGCCGGCTTGTTGCGCTTGCCCCTGTAGGCCGAAGGAACCATAAAAGGACTCTCCGTCTCAACAAGCATTCTGTCCAAGGGCATATTCTTCGCCGTCTCATGGAGGTTCCGCGCATTCCTGTAGGTAACATTCCCCGCAAAAGAAATGAAAAGATTCAGCTTCAAAGCCTCCTCCGCGTAGGCCCAGCCCTCCGAATAGCAGTGCAGAACCCCCCCACGGGAGGGCAGCTTCTCCTTCAAAATCTCAAGAACATCCCGCCCCGCCTCGCGGTTATGGATAACAACAGGCAGGCCCAGGCGCTCCGCAATCTCAAGCTGGCGAATAAAAAGCTCAATTTGACTGTTTTTATTGCCGAATTTTCTATAGTAGTCCAAACCGATTTCGCCAATAGCGGCAATACGGGGAAAGCCCGCGCCTTCCTCGATTTTCTCCTCCCAGCCGCGCGGCAGATTGGCCACTTCTGAAGGAGAAACGCCCACAGCGTGAAACACATGGGAAGCAGTCTTGAGGTTTTCGTAGACCTGAAAAAAGTCCTGCAAATTGTTGCAGATGCTTATTATATAGTCCACATATTCTTTTCGCGCTTCCTGAACAACTATAAGCTGTTCAATCGGGTCTTCCGTTACAAGCCCAATATGCGCGTGAGTATCAAACATTTTCATACGTTTTCCATTGGTCAAGGATTTGATGAAGCGTTTACTGTACGCACCTTAAACATAGCACAACCAGGGCCCGCTGTCAACAGAATTTACCCCCGTATTTTTTTCAGAATTTGGGCGCATTTTTGCTGCGCAAAAACCGGGCTTTGCGGGGCTTCGGCCCCGGCGCTGCCGCGCCGGGGCACCGTTGGTCCCCTCCAATCCCTTGCGTCCCACGGCCCGGCCCGCCTCCGGCGGCCCGCCCGCGCGCCTATGGCGCGCGGCCTGAAAACCAACAACCAAAGGACATTCCATTTGACAAACTTTGAAAGCTATGGTACTCTGCCATGAGGGGGAATAGTCCTGTGCCGGCGCACACCTATAAAAAGCTCGAAAAAAAACTCTATGAGCGTATAATCTTCGCCCTGAGGCGGGCCGGATTCTCCCTCCTCAAAGCCGCCAAAGCCATCGTGTCCCTGGGCCGCCAGCGCTTTACCGTCATGCTCATTCCCCATTCAGAACGCAGAATCTTCAACTTCCACATAAACGTTTTTTCGCTTGTCTTTGCCCTCACCCTCACAGCCGTCATGGTAGCAGGCTTTTTTACCCTCTCAACACAGTTTGCCGGAACCAAGCGCGCCTACGAAGAACAATCCCGCACCTGGGAAAACGCCCAGGCCAACATGGAAGCCGTCCAGGAAGAAATCGCGGAACTGCAAAAAGTCTCCCGCGCCTTTCAGGGAACCCTCAACACCACCATGGGCGTTTTGGGCATCAACGTTCCCGAACGCTCCCCCCTCGCCGCGGCCCAGGGAGACCTCGCCTCCTTTCTGGGCATGGCCGAAGTTGAGAAAGGACAATCGCGGGAACTGCACGACATTCAGAACATCAGAACCATAATCAGTAATTCCCTGGGCCCCTTAAACGAAATCAGCGCCGTCCTCGCAACCCAAAAGAATTTTCTCGTAGACATACCCACCCTCTGGCCCGTTAAAGGCGTACGGGGGCGGGTTACAACAAATTTCGGCTTTGCCGAACACCCCTTCTTCTACCACTGGTACATACACAAGGGCATAGACATAGCCTACGGCTACAACGTCCCCATCGTGGCCAGCGCGCGCGGAAAGGTTATAAGCATTGACTGGGAACCCATGGGCTTTGGCAACTACGTCGTTATACGGCACAAGTACGGTTTTTACACAAAGTACGCCCACCTCCAAAAGGTTTCCGTAACCCGCGGACAGGAAGTCCAGCAGGGCCAGGTTGTAGGAACAATGGGCAGCACCGGCCTCTCAACAGGGCCCCACCTCCACTACGAAGTACGAATAGGCCCCGAAGTCGTAGACCCCGCAAAATACCTCAATATTTCCAACTCCTCCGCGGATTTGCGGGAGTGAGCCGCATGGCCGAGCTTGACGGAAGAAGCGGCGCCTTTGTCAATTCCCTTGTGGGAGAAGGAAGTTTTTTCCGGGGCGACATAGCCATAAGCGGCCTTCTGCGCATTGACGGAGATTTTTCCGGCGACATAAAGACCCCCGGAAAAGTCTTTGTAGGGCGGACAGGCCGCGCGGACTGCACGATTAACGCCGCCTCCGTTGTCGTAGGAGGCATTGTGCGGGGCTCCATTACAGCCAGCGAAAAAGTTGTTATCCTCTCATCAGCGGTTATTATAGGCTCCATTACAAGCCCCCGCCTCATTGCCGAGGAAGGCGTTATTTTTGACGGAGTTCTCAGCATAGCGGGCTCCCCTCTGCCCCCCTCCAGCGAAGATTCGGATAACTCACGGCGGGGCTGGCTCTCCTCACGCTTTTTTACCCGCCCCTCCCGCGAAGAGGCGCCCCGGCTGGAAGCCGGCGTTTAGGAGAGCGCACGTGGAACGCATAGACGTTCACGGGAGTTTTTTCCAGATTCCGTCCAGCCCCCCGCGCGGCAAAAAAAAACAGGAGAAGAGCGGCAGAAGCGGGAAAACCTTTTTCTCCCTCCTTAACCCCGAAACCGGAGAACCAGAAAAAGCGCCCCCTTCTTCCGCGGTTGACGGAGACGTTACCCAGCTTTCCGAAGCCCTCGACGCCGTACACGAAGCAGGGGAAAAATTAAAGCGCGACCCGACCTTAAACAGCGTAGGGGCCTACAAAAACGCCGTACGGAATTTCCTAAAAATCGTAACGGACGCCTGCTACCGCATAGAAGTCCACGAAAAACGGAAAAATAACCAGGACAGCCCAGCGCAGCAAATCCTCAGGATTCGCGTTGTAGACGAAAAACTTGAAAAACTCGCTTCCCGCATCATGGCAGGCCAAAGAGACCAGCTTGAAATTCTGCGGAGGGTAGACGAAATCTACGGAGTTTTGGTAGATTTGCTTCAGTAAAACCAGGGAGAGCGCCGCCGCGTATGGAAGACTACATAGAAGAACAGCCCGCCGATGAGCCGGAAACGCAGACCATCAAGCTGGAAAAGGCTTTTCTCGTAGCGAAAATCCTCCACTCAAGCGAAACCGAACTCTGCCTTCCCCCTGAGGGTATGAGCCTTTGCGCAGGTGAGTACGTTGTTCTGTCTACCCGCTACGGCAAAGACCTTGCGCGTATTTTGGGGCCCGTACACGAGTTTAATATGCGCGTTGATGAGAACTCCGGCAAACCGCCCCTGCACGAAGTTGTGCGCAAGGCCACCGAAGAGGATATGAAACGCCACAAGGAGTTCCGCGCCAAAGAGGAGGAAGCCTTTTCCCTCTGCAAGGCGAAAATCCTCCAGCACAACCTCGATATGAAACTCGTCTCCGCGCACTATATACTTGACGAGGCGAAAATCCTCTTCTTTTTTACCGCGGACGCGCGGGTCGATTTCCGCGAACTGGTAAAAGACCTTGTGGGGGTTTTCAAAACGCGCATAGAGCTGCGTCAAATCGGGGTGCGCGATGAATCCCGCGTTATAGGCGGGGCCGGGGTGTGCGGCAGGCACTACTGCTGCCACGGCATAACGGATAAGCTGCGGCCCGTTTCCATTAAAATGGCCAAAGTGCAGAACCTGTCCCTCAATTCCATGAAGATTTCCGGCCCCTGCGGACGGCTTTTGTGCTGCCTCTCCTACGAGTTTGAAACCTACAGCGAGGAAAAAAAGAAACTGCCGGGCGAGGGCTATAAAATCGCCTATGACGACGCTGTTTTCAAAATACTGGAAATCAACATACTCTCGCGCAAGGTAAAAATGTTAAGCGACGACGGCCGCCTCCTGGAGATTCCCTCCTCGCGGATTTACCATGACGCCAAAACAGGCAAGTGGAGAATCCGTGAAATTACCCCCCTCGACCAGCAGGAAGAAGAGAAAAAGCCTGCCGCGAAGTAGGCTGACTTTAAGGCCTAAATAGTGTACGCTATAAGACAGGAGTAAACTATGGAGCAGCAAACAGAGGCTATAGGCGCGGGTTTAACTTTTGAGAAAGTCTGGGCGGCAATCCAGGCCAACGGTGAGTATTTAAAAGAGACCGAACGCCAGATGAAGGAACGGTATGAAGAGACCGTGCGCCTCATCAGGGAGCGTCAGGAAGAGACGGACCGCCAGCTCAATAAACGCTTTGGCGAGTTTTCTAACCGCTTTGGCGAAATCATTGAATCTATGGTTGTGCCCAATCTTGTCGCCAAATTCCGGGAACTTGGTTTTGAATTTACCAAAGCCGGTCCCGATGTGGTTATCAAGGATAAGGAAAACAATATTTTCACTGAAATTGACGCTTTTCTGGAAAACGGCGACAAGGTGATGCTGGTTGAAATCAAGACAAAGCCCACTACGGACGATGTTGATGAGCATATTGAACGCATGGAGAAAATGCGCAGGTACGCGGATGTGAGAAATGATAACCGTAAATACCTGGGGGCTATTGCGGGCGCGGTTATGAGCGAGAGCCTGAGGGTCTATGCCCTGAAAAAAGGTTTTTATGTTATTGAGCCTTCGGGTGAGACGTTTAACATTACCGCGCCGGGCGGTAAATACCGCCCCCGTGAATGGTGATTGCTGGTTTTTGCGGGCCGTGGGTCTTTGGCCCGCGGGAGCGAAGCGCACGCGGGCCGCGCAAGGGATAGAAGCGGAAATCCCGCAGAAAAGCCGAAGGCTTTTTGAGGAATTGGAGTAGAACATTCCCAGGAGGAGGGAGTAGAACGCTGCGACTCCCGCGGCTTCGGTGGGGGTGAAGAATCCTCCGACAGTGAGCGTGGGAATGGCGCAGCCATTACCTAGCCGAATGGAGGCCGGTGCGTAAAAAGACCTGTTAGGCGACGTTGGGGGCATTTCAATTATTTTCTATAAATACTTCAAAATCGTTTTTTATAGCTTTCCATATATCTTCAATTTCTTTAATCAATGGTCCCATTTCATTCCAATCCAATTCCGAACTATATGC
>JAITGB010000153.1 GCA_031280945.1 Spirochaetales bacterium | reverse complement strand
CAGAAACTTGCGGAAAGCTCATCCTCTTCGGGCGCGACGGCCCTGCGCGTGGCGACCGCGAACAGTCCCGCGGCGATTAAGGCCGAGGCGCGGAAAATCGCTGAGGTTCTGGGTACAATGGGCCGCTTTGACGCCTGGAGCAAAAACTTTGACAGCCTTGCGGAAAACCTCCGTTCCCGTGCGCGCGCGGCCTGGCCCCGGGGCAAGGTTCTCGCGCAAAAGATGATTCGGCCTTTTGTGGAATGGCTTGGCCTTGAAATCGCGGGCGAATTTGGCCCCGCGGAACCCTCGCCTGCCCTGGTGTTGGCTCTTGCGGGAACCCGCCCCCTTCTTGTTATCGACAACTACCACAGCCCGTCGGGAAAGCCCATTGCCGAAACAGCAGGCGCGGCCTATGTCCAGCTCATTAACTTTCCGGGCAAGGACGGCACACAGACGATTGAGGACGTTTTCCGCCACAACGCGGATGCCCTTATAAAAGCGGCGAAAAAGTGATGTCTCCGGCCTTTGGCGTCTCTCCCCTGTTTGCGCAGAGGGCCCGTGCATGAACCTTGTTTCTGGTTCCCCTGCCAGTTCTGCCGATAGTTCTCTTATCAGCCCCCGTGTCCGCCCGGTTATCAGCGTCAAGAACCTTTACGCAGGCTACGGGGAGCTTACTGTGCTCAAAGATATTAACCTCGCTATTGAGGCGGGGAGCTTTACAGGTCTCTCCGGCCCCAATGGAGCAGGCAAATCAACCTTTCTCAAAATCTGCCTGGGTCTTTTGCGTCCCCAAAAAGGCGAAATACAGGTTCTGGGGGGCCTGCCGGGAACAAGAGCTTTTAGAAGGCTTCTCCCCCGCATCGGCTATGTCCCCCAGAACACAGAAGCAGGCAGCCTGCCCGCGACAGTAGAGGAAGTTGTCGCTATGGGCAGGTACGGCAAACCCGGCTTCTGCCGCCGCCTTGGGGCCCGCGACCGCCTTCTCGTAGAAGCAGCTTTAGAGGCCGCGGGCATACAGGAGCTTGCGCGGCGCGGGGTTCAGCAGCTTTCCGGCGGGCAAAAAAGGAGAGTCGCTATCGCGCGGGCCCTTGCACGGGAACCCGAACTTCTCCTTTTAGACGAACCCACGGCAAACATCGACACAGAGGGCCGCGCCGAAATTCTCCGCGTCCTCAAATCCCACCCCGAATACAGGGCCATGACCACTATCCTTGTTTCGCACAGCGCGGAAATCCTCGCCGAGTGCCGCAGCGTGTACCGCTTCGCCGGAGGAGAAACCCGTGCCTGATTCCCCCAGCCTCGCAAGCCTCATAAGCCTCGTAACCCTCCCCGTCTTCTCCCGCGCCCTCATAGCCCTTGCGGCCGCAGGGGCGGCCTTTCCCGCCCTGGGTACCTTTATCCTCAACCTTGAACTCATCCCCGCGCGCTTTGCGGTCATGCACGCAGCCCTTCTCGGAGCCGCCCTTGCCCTCCTTATCCACGCCGACCCCTTATTTGTCAGCATGGCCGCCGCCGCCTTAACAGGCATAGGGGTCGCCCTCGTAAGCTGGAAAGGCAAAGTCTCAGCAGGAGGCAGCCTGGGCCTCGTCATGACCCTCTCCCTTGGCCTTGCCTTTATCATCTTCTACAAAGGAAACATTCACGCGATAGAAGCCTTTAACCTCTTTTGGGGAAACATCCTCGCCCTCCAGCCCCAGGACGTAAAACTCATAGTCATAGCCTGCGCCCTCATACTCATCTTCCTCACCCTCGCGTGGAAAGAAATCAAAATCGTCCTCTACGACCGCGAACTCGCCTCCCTCTCAGGCGTACCCGCGAAAATCATCTACACAGCAATAATCCTCACCATCTGCCTCGGCATAGCCCTCGCCATGCGCGTAACAGGAGCCCTCCTCGTAGACGCCGTAACCCTCCTCCCCGCCCTCGCCGCGCGGCACAGCGCAAAAACCCTCGCCGGCCTCATCATTCGCGGAAGCATCTTCGGCCTCCTCATGAACCTCGGAGGCTTCACCCTCTCCCTCCTCCTCGACCTCCCCGTCAGCCCCTCCATTATCGTGTGCGGAGCAGCAGTCATTCTCCTCACAAAATGTTTTTCACGAAAGAAAAGCTGAAGATGTTTAAGAGTATGGGCGCATCTCCGCGCTTTTTCCCTTCGGGAAAAAGCGCAAAGCCGGGCTTTGCGGGGCTTCGGACTTGCCCTGCCGGGCAAGTCGCGCTTCGCGCCCCCTCCAATCCCTTGCGCTGTTACCCTGCATGATTTTGCTCCGCAAAATCATGCAGGGCCCAGGGCCAAAGCCCCGCGCCTTCGGCGCGGGCCGTAAACGCTAAACCCCGCCCGCCTCCGGCGGGCGGCCAAAAACCCCCGCGCCGCGCCTCCGGCGCGGCGGGGTACATACAAGCCTCCCCGCGTTTACCGCCCCTCTTAAGCCCCCGCCCGATAACCCCGCCTCCCTTTAGGCGTCCGGCAAAAGCCGTACGCGCCCCGGAGCAAAATCAATCGACACAGGCGAGCCTTCAGAAAAGATTTTTTTGGCCTTGGGGTCATCAACCTGAATAAGAACCTCGCCGTAGCTGGTTTCCACAAAAGTTTCTATACTGTGGCCCAGGTACACATTCATGCGCACAGTCCCGTCCACGCTGCCCTGACCCGGCTCCTCAAGACGCAGGGATTCAGGCCGAGCCATAATAACAGCAGGCTTCCCCGTTTCAATTCCTTCAGCAAAACGGTCAACAGCAAGATTTTTTTGACCCAGGCGGCAGGTCCACGAACCCCCATCCCTGCCCAAAACATCAACAGGAAAAAAAGCGACTTTGCCCACAAAGCCCGCAACAAATTTATTGGCAGGGTCTTCGTAGATTTCCTGGGGGCCGCCCATCTGCTTGATTGCGCCGTCCTTCATAACAATAACCTGGTCCGAAAGGCTCATGGCCTCCACGCGGTCATGGGTAACGTATACCGCAGTAATGCCAAAACTCTTCTGGATACGGCGAATTTCAACGCGCATCTGCTCGCGCAGAAGAGCGTCCAGATTGGACAAGGGCTCATCAAGAAGAAGCACCGAAGGCTCCACAATAAGACTCCGCGCAAGGGCCACCCGCTGCTGCTGGCCGCCCGAAAGCCTCCCCGGAGCGCGGTCGTAGAGGTCCGCAAGACCCACCATGGCCAAAAACTCCTTCACCTTTTTTTCAATATCCCCCTGCGGAACCTTGCGCAGCTTTAGGCCGTAGGCCACATTCTCCCCCACGCTCAGGTGCGGAAAAAGCCCATAACTCTGAAATACGGTCGCCGTATCGCGCGCGTTGGGCGGCAGCATCGTAACATCTTCCTGCCCAATGAGGATTTTCCCCGAAGACGGAAGCTCAAAACCCGCAATCATGCGCAGGGTCGTTGTTTTACCGCAGCCCGAAGGCCCCAAAAGAGTTACGAGGTCTCCCGGCTGCACAACAATGTTTGACTCATGCACCGCCACAACATCAGGCCGCCCCTTCGTGTTCTTGTAAATTTTCGTAACCCCTTCCAGGGTTACGGATACACTGTTTTTCTTGCTCATAGTTTTCCCCTATCGCACCACGCTTTTTTCAGTGAGACCCTTGTCGCGGACGAGAAACTGCATCAGGGCAAAGGCTCCCATAACTATAATGATAAGAACCGTGGCAAGAACGCTTGCCAGGCCAAAACGAATGTTTTCCGAAAAATTGTAAATCTGCATCGTCAAGTGATACCAGCGAGCGGAAATAAGATAGACAACCGCGCTCACCGCCGTCATTGACCGCACAAAGGTATAGGACATACTCGTAAGAAAAGCAGGCCGGATAAGAGGCAGAACAACAGAGGTAAACACCTTGGACGTATCGGCCCC
>JAITGB010000134.1 GCA_031280945.1 Spirochaetales bacterium | reverse complement strand
ATTGAGCACTACCGCGCCCAGTTCGGCCTGGACCGGCCCTTCTACGTGCAATTTTTTCTCTGGTTAAAGCAGGTCATCGTAAGCGGGGACCTGGGGATGTCTTTCTCCTACCGCCAGCCCATACTGGACCTCATTGCGGGGCGCATAGGGAACACGCTCCTTCTGAATCTTTTTTCGCTCTTTTTTTCTTTTGCCGTGGCCTACCCCATAGCGTTTTACTTTGCCTACAAGCCCGGCAAGAGGCTCGAACAGGCTGTTAATTTTACAACCCTCATACTCTATTCCGCGCCTTCGTTTTTTCTTGCGCTCCTGGGGCTTCTTGTCGCGGCCAAAACAGGGCTTTTCCCGCTGGGCGGGGCGACGAGCGTTGATTACGATTCCTTGAGCGCGGCGGGAAAAATTTTCGACAGGCTCCGCCATCTGCTCCTTCCTGTGCTTGTGGGGTTTATTGGCGGCATAGCGGGAACGCTCCGCAGCATGAAGGTTCTTCTCCACGAGGAGTTCAGTAAGCCCTACATAACCGCGGTAAAGGCGCGCGGCATAGGCAGCGCGGGAGTGATTAAACACGGTTTTCGTAATGCCCTCATTCCCTTTATAACCGGCATGAGCGATATTCTCGCGGGCCTCATCTCAGGCTCGCTCTTTGTGGAAATTATTTTCGGCTACCCCGGCATAGGCCGCCTCATGTACGAGGCCGCTCTCAGGCAGGACTACTACCTCGTCCTCGTCAACATGATTATTGGGGATGTCCTTGTTCTGGGGGGCATCCTTATCTCCGACCTCCTCCTCGCTCTTGCCGACCCGCGCGTTAGAATAAAATAAGCCTTGCGGATTTCTCCGGTAAAAAAACAGCATAAATTTTTGGGCGCGGTGCGCGGAGGGTTCTACCCCATGAGGCTGCCGCGCAGGCGGCGGACAAGGCTGATTTTTTTTACGGGGATTTCCCTGCGCTCTCCTCCGGGGATGAGGGAGCCTTCAAGCACGAGGTCGCCTCCTTGTCGCCGGAGGTTCTGGGGCCTGAGAAGAAAACGCGAGGGTTCTCCGCCCTGTGTGCGCACGATGAGTTCGAGGTAACTGGTTTTGCTGGAGAAAGCCTGTTCTATGATGAGAATTTTAGCCGGATAGTTTACGCCCCGCGCTTCTGTTTTTTCCCTGCGGCCCAGGTCGTGCCGGATTTGTCCGGGAAAAAGGATGAGGCCGTTTTTTATTCTTTCGCGGATTTCGCCGCTCTGGTCTTCGGGGAGGTCTGCTTCGGCGAGGCCGGCGAGGAGTTCTGTTTTGAGTTTTTTGGCGCGGCTTTCGGCATCTTTGCGGTTTCCTCTTCCGGCGTTTGCCAGATGCGGGATTTTGAGTTTCGGGGGCGAGAAACCGCCGGGAAAGAGAATTCCGCACGGGGGAGCGGCTGGGTTTTGCGCAAAAAGTTCGTTTTCGCGGGCTTTTGGGATTTTCGCAAGCAGAGGCAGTTCTTCGGCCTGCCTGAGGCCGGGGGGAATGTCGATTCCGGCTTCCCGCAAAACCGCGAGGCAGGCGGGGATGCTCGCGCGGCCTACGAGGTAGGCTCCGGGCGCGGGATGGAGGCGCACGAGTTTTTGGAATTCCCTGCTGTGGTCAAGGAGGTGGCGCCGCTCTTCTTCGGCGAGAACGAGGACGCCCTCAAAAAAAGAGATGCTCCTGTACTCTTTTTCCCATACATCGAGGCTAAAACCTATGTTTTGGGGAAGCTCTCCGCCGGCTATGTTTTTGAGGGCCGCTGCCAGGGTTTTTCCGTCAAAGCCCAATGCAAGGGCGCGGGAGAAAGAGGCTTTACATAGTTCGTACTGGGAGTGTACATCGCAGCGCAAGAGGCGGAGGGCCGCGGCGGGGACGATGCACTGCGCGAGGGGAAGGCCGGGCGGAAAACTCACTTCAAAGTTGGGCTGAATCACGGCTTTTTGGGCTTTATCCTGCGCCGGCGCAAGCTCTGCGCGGACAAAGCTGTCTTCCCCGTAGGGGAGGAAGACTTCAAAATCCAGGAGGTTTTCAAACCAGGCGGAATCAAGGCACAGGCCGTCCTGGGGGGAGGAGAGGAGGCGGCCCAGGCGGATAAGAGATTTTTCCGTATAGGCTTTCTCCGGTTCAAGGCGGTCAAGAAAGGCTGAAAGCCACCGGGCTTCCTCCCATACGCTGAAAAACCCGCGCGGGGAGGAGCCGTCTTGAGGGTTTCCGGCTGCCGCTATGAGGCACAGGCGGGCTTCCGGGGTAAAGGCCGCGAACTCTTCCCATGCCGCAAAGTCGGGTTCAAGAACGCCGCCTGTACACCGCACGAGGCGGAGGGTTTCCAGGGAGCGGACAAGAAGGGCGGGGCGGTCTCTTTCCTCCCCCTCCCTGCTTCTGCGGCTGATGCTGCCCCGGAAGAGCGCGGGAAATTTTTCGCGCAGGGAGGAAGCGGCTTTTTTTTTGAGGCTCCTGTCCGCTTTGAGAATATCGCCGTCTTCGCTGAGCGAGGAGAGAAAGGCCGCAAGGAGGGCGTCCCCGGGCCAGGGCGCACGAGGGACAGCGCTCTCCGGGGAGATGGGGGGCAGGCATCCCTGGACGGGAATACAGGAGAGGAGGAGGCCCGCGTCCAGCGCTTGGCTCTTGAGGGCCTCTTCAAGAAAGGGGTTTAAGAAAATCTCGTCCGTGCCGGAGCTTTTGTCCGTGTAAATGAGGAGCCTGTCCTGCAAATTGAGAAGGCGCAGGTGCAGGTCGAGGTAGGAGATTTCACCTTCAAAAAGATGATAAATGTCGTCCGGCCCGGGTGAGTCCAGAACGCTCAGGGCTGTGAGAAGCTGGGCGTCGTCCCGGCTTATGAGGCTTACGATGCGCTCCTGGGTTTCGGTTTTCCGCAAAAACTGTTCAAGGCTCGCAAAGAGGGTGTGTTTGTTAAAGGGGGTTTTGAAGTCGCCGAGGTAATTGCGCAGAATATCGAAGAAGGCTTCGTCGGGCAGGGTGAGAAAAGCGGATTTCCAGCGTTCATAGGAGGTCTTCTTCATACGGCCTGCCAGAGTTCTATGCGGTACTTGTAGCCCTGCTCCGTGAGAAATTTTTGTCTATTCGCGCCGAAGGTTTCCTCTGTGGTGTAGCGCGAGAGGAGGGAATAAAAATAGGAGTTGCGTTTTTTGGGCCGGAGAATTCTGCCGAGCCTCTGGGCTTCTTCCTGCCGCGAGCCAAAGGAGCCGGAAACCTGAATGGCGACCGAGGCGTCCGGCAGGTCTATGGCGAAGTTGGCTACTTTGGAAACAACAATGACGCGCACGCGGCCTGCCTTGAAGTCGGCGTAGATACGCTCCCTCTCCGCGTTGGGGGTTTTGCCTGTTATGAGGGGAGAGCCGAGAGATGAGGCGATGAGGGCAAGCTGATTCAAAAATTGGCCTATGATGAGGGTAGGCTCGTCGGGGTGGTTACACAGAATTTCGCGTACGGCCTGCAGCTTGCGGGGATTTTCGCAGGCGATGCGGAATTTGTTCCGTTTGTCCGCGATGGCGTAGGGGATTTTGAGCTCTTCGGGCAGGTCGAGGCGGATTTCCACGCAGCTTGCTTCGGCAATCCAGCCCTTTGCTTCCAGTTCTTTCCAGGGGACATCGTAGCGTTTGGGCCCCACAAGGGAAAAAACATCTTCCTCGCGGCCGTCTTCGCGTACAAGGGTGGCTGTAAGCCCAAGCCGCCTCACGCTCTGAATCTCGGCTGTTACGCGGAACATGGGCGCGGGGAGGAGGTGGACTTCGTCGTAGATAATGAGGCCCCAGTTCCTCTCTCGGAACAGGCGGAAGTGGGGAAAATCTTCTTCTTTGCCGGCTCTCCACACGAGGATTTGGTAGGTGGCTACGGTTACAGGGCGTATGGTTTTTACTTCCCCTGTGTACTCGCCTATGTCCTGCGGGGAGAGGGTTGTTTTATCCAGAAGCTCATCTATCCACTGGTGAACCGCCGCTATGTTTGTTGTGAGAATGAGGGTGTTTGTTTGCAGGAGGCTCATCACCTTCATTCCCACTATTGTTTTGCCCGCGCCGCAGGGCAGGACTACCAGGCCAAAGCCTGTACCGGGTCTTCGGTCCGCCACGAGGCTCGCCGCGGCCTGGACCTGATAGTCCCGCACGGAAAAGGCCCTGCCCGAAGAGGAGTTTTCGCGGAAGGCAAAGCTTAAGGGTTCGCCTTCCGCGAGGGGGGCTTCGTCCTCCACGGGATAGCCTATGTGGATAAGTTCCTGTTTAATCGTGCCCCTGTCCGTGAGGCTGAGAAAAATCCCTTCGTCTTCGAAGCGGAGAAATTTGGCGAGCCTTTTGTTGGCGCGGATTTCCGCCCGCGCGGCTTCGCCTGAAACCTCAAGGCGGAGTATTGCGTCTGTGGCCGCGCGAAGTTTGAGTTTTCCATAGCGGCCCAAAATTTCGCGGATATTTGCGGCTACGTTTTCCGGCACGGGATAGCGGGAATGTCCTGTGAGGGCCGCGTAAATATCCTCTGGCCGTAACCCTGAGGAGGCCGCGTTCCACAGGGAGAGCGGGCTCATGCGGTAGGTGTGAATATGCTCCGGCGATTTCTCAAGTTCGGCAAACGGCGCTATGGCCGCGCGCGCTTCTTCGGCTGCCGGAGAGTGAACATCGAGGAGGAGGGAGCCGTCGCTCTGAACGATGAGGGATTTTTCCGGTACGCTCATGCGTATACAGTGTATCACACGGCGGGGAAAAAATCTCGCGCGCGGCAGTTCCAGAGGCCCTTCTCTTGAGGAAGACATCCCGCGAAATTTCGTGGCGGAGCCGCTCAATCAGCGAAGCACGAAAGGGGGAGATTGAAAGAGCGGGGGAATTCCGGGAGGTTTACGGCAATTAAGGCTGCCACCAGAGTTTGGGAAACTCTGATTTGCTGCCGTCGATAGGAGGCTGGCTCCACTGGCCTGCGGATTTCCAGTATTTTTGAGGGGTCTTTTCATCACCGGATTGTGTCCACATATAGGGAGCCCAGTTGCCGGTAAGGGAGGGCCAGTTTCCGGAGTTGTTAAAGGGCGCTGCTCCACTGTCGCCGGGAGGATTGCCGATGCCTTGACTCGCGTTGCCGCCAGATGCGGACAGCCAGTAGCAGTAGGTGATGTTGCCGGAGGAGTTATCCCCCGCTATGCCTCCGCCGTTACTGACGGTTGCCGTAACCGCGCCTGTATTGTAGCAGGCGGTGATGCTGCCGGAGTTATCCCCCGCTATGCCGCCGGCGCTACTGGTGGTGGTAACGGCGCCTGTATTGTAGCAGGTGGTGATGGCAGCGCCCTGGCTGTACCCGGCTATGCCGCCGGCATTGCCGTAGCCTGATGTAACCTCAGCGCCGTTGGAACAACCTGAGATTTCACCGCCGCTGGAAAAACCGGCAATGCCGCCAACACAGCTATTTCCCTGTACGCTGCCCGACCCTATGACAATGTTCCTGAGTACGGCGTTGTTTGTCATGCCAAAAAGTCCGATATTGTCATCGGGGCTATCGATGTACAGATTCCTGATTTCCCTGCCGCCGCCGTCAAATTTTCCCGTAAAGCGGCCCGAGGAGGCGTTCCCTATAGGATTCCAGTTAAGTCTGAGCGCTCCTCTATCCGCTCCTCCGAGCATATCAAGAGCGCCCGTCAAAAGGTAGGAGCCGCCCCATAGCGCACTGTCCCCGTTTATATGGAGAAACTCCCCCATTGTGTCTATAGGAATGTAGGGCGCTCCGCCATCGTTGGGGTTAGGTACTTCTTCCCGAAGCTGGAGTTGTCCCTGGGCGTCAAGTTTGAAGCGTACAGGGTTTTCGTCAAACTTCCGCCCCAAAAGAATGGGGACTTCCTCGGTACGCAGATACAAATGGTAAAAGATTTTTCCCCGGCGGTTTGAGGTATCTTTATTTTTGATGAAAACGCTGCCCGTATCAGCGACGTAGCCGAAATCAAAGGTACCGTCAAGGTAATAGAGGAGGACGGGAGTTTTTTCCGCCCCTTCTTGGGGGACATAAGCGCCCTCTATTGTTATGTTGGTAATCTGGAAGTTGTTTAAGGGAAACTCAAAATACGGCAGGTCGTAGACAGGGCAGCCCGCAAGGAGGGCAAAAACAAGGAGGGGGAGGGTTAATAAAAGGAAGTAATTCCTGCTATTCCGGCAGGAATGGGGGAGGGGGGATGTACGCTTTTTGAGTTCTTCTCCGCTGGTTTTATACTTCATACATTATTTCCTCCGGCTAATATACACTTTTAGTCAACACACTAAAAACTACTACTTATATAATATCGCACAAATAAGTAAAAAATTCAAGGAGTTTGTCCATTTTTCGCGGCGCGGGCCTTTGGTACTGGCGGGATTTTGCGGAGCAAAATCCCGCCAGCGCGCAAGGGATTGGAGGGGACGCGCAGCGTGTCTTTTCGGGCCTCTGGCCCGAAAAGACCGGAGCCCCGCAAAGCCCGGTTTTTTACGGCCACAGGCCGTAAAAAATGCGCCCGAGTACGGCCTGAGTTTCGAGAGGAATGGATTGTCGTGGCCGCTAAAGCGGCCTGTGAAATGCGCCCCAAAAGTTTATATGCGCTGGCTCTTGCGTTTTTTTGTTACAATAATGACGTTACCCGGCTTCTATGATACACTGGCGGGAGGGGGTTTCCATGAGAGTTTGTAGTGTACCGGGGCGGGCCTGCGCGGGGCTTGCGCTTGCCGTGATTTTTCTTTTTTCCTGCCAAAGGGGATGGAGGCCGGGGGAGCCTCTTGCGAAGGAGGCGCTCAAAATCGGGGTCGTGCATATTACCGACCCGGGCAAGGAGTCTTCGGGCTACGCCTACGCGCACGAGACGGGCATCCGCGAGATGATGGAAAGCGTTGGCCTTGATGGGGGGCAGCTCATCGAAAAAGTTCAGGTGGACGATGCGGACGCGATGGGCATAGAGAACGCCATGCGGGACCTCATCGCCGGAGGCGTACAGATTATTTTTGCGACGAGCTGGGGCTACATGAACACCTGCGAGAAACTTGCGGGGGAATTTCCCGGCGTAATTTTCGCGCACGCCACGGGTTCGCGGAGTAACTCGTCAAATTTTACCAACTATTACGGCAGGGTGTACCAGGCGCGCTACCTGTCGGGCATCGCCGCAGGGCTGAAAACCAAAACCGGAAAAATCGGCTACGTGGCGGCCCAGGGCAGGGACAACAGCGAGGTAACAGGCGGCATCAACGCTTTTGCCCTCGGCGTTGAGAAGGCGAATCCCGGGGCGCGGATTTTCGTCAAAGTTACCTACAGTTGGTTTGACCCCAGGGGGGAAGCCGCGGCGGCGCGGGAACTCATCGCGCAGGGCTGCGATGTTCTTGCCCAGCACTGCGACACGCCCAATCCCCAGCTCGAGGCGCAAAAGGCGGGCGTTTTTGGCATTGGCTACAACAGCGGCATGGAGGCGGACGCGCCGGGCGCTGTTCTTGCGTCGGTGCGCTGGAGATGGGGGGTGTATTACACGAGCCTCGTGCGGAGCGTTCTTGACGGGACTTTTACGAGCGAGCCTTACTTTGGTTCCCTCAAAGATGGTATAGTGGACATGACCCCTCTCTCGGATTTGGCCGGCGCGGCGGGGCCGGAAATTCTGCGCCTCATCGCGGCGGAGCGTACGCGCATCGAGTCCGGGGAGTTCGATGTTTTTGACGGGGTTCTCCTCTCAAACGACGGGCGCGAGATTGGCCGGGCGGGGGCGCGGCTTTCGGACGGCGAAATCCGGGACGGCATGGACTGGTACTATCATACGGTGAACGAAATAAATTAGTGGAGGCCGCATGGGAAGCGTAGCGATGAGAAGAATTCAGGCGCACCCCCGCGGGGGTGCGCGGTAGGCGGAAATCGCCGGGGCCGGGGGTTGGGGGGGGCCCGGGCGCCGCGGGCAT
>JAITGB010000040.1 GCA_031280945.1 Spirochaetales bacterium | reverse complement strand
AAGATTTGGAATAAAGATAAGGAGAATCTGGGCGCCTTTTTTGCGCCAAGCGCAAAAAACCGGGCTTTGCGGGGCCTGGCCGCCGCTTCGCGGCGGCTGCTTCGCACCCCTCCAATCCCTTGCGCACTGCGGGATTTTGCTCCGCAAAATCCTCACCCCTGCGCAAGGGATTGGAGGGGTTTAGTCTTTTCTTACCTCCCGCAGGGAGGTAAGAAAAGACCGGAGCGATAGCGGAGCCCCGCAAAGCCCGACCCCCGCGCTTTTTCTGACGCAGGCAAAAAAAGCGCGGGGGGTGCGCCCAAATTCTTCCCTATGACGGGACAGCTTTTTTTCCCGCAAGGCGGAGTATTCCAAGAAGGACAAGAAAGGCCATGATTTGCGCGAGGATTATGATGTGGGGGAAAATCCAGGGGCCGCGCGATTCCATGAGCCTGCCGATGAGGGGCGGTATGGTCATGCTGCCCACAGACGAGGATGCAACGAGGAGGCCGGCTACGCTGCCTGTGAGGATTTTGCGTTCGCCCGCGAGGGTAAATGCCGTGGGAAAAAGCGGAGCCGAAAAAAATCCGGCGAGTATAACCGAGAGCCAAAGTCCCGCGGGCCGGCCTGCGGCAAAAATAAGGGGGAGGAGCGAAACCGCCGCGCCCGTGCAGCTTGCCAGGAGGAGCCTGCGGCTTCCGATGCGGCGTATGATGTACACTCCCAGGAGGCGTCCGGCAGTCATCGCGCCCCAGAAGAGTGAGGTAATTATGCCGGCGGCGGCTTCGCCCGCGAGAGAGGTTTTAAGCGCATAACTGTACACCCAGCCGGAAAAGCTCGTTTCCGCGGCTGATGCGAAAAACATGAGTACCGCGAAAAACGCTGTCAAAAGGGGCCCGGCGGGGCTGGTTTTTTCCGCCGGGGAGAGCTCTTCGCCGCTGTGCGCCGCCTCCTCTTTCCCTGCTTTTCGCGGGGAGATTCCCGCGGGAAGCCTGAGCGTACACAGGCCCGCAGCGCAGGCAAGGGTTCCCAGAAGCCAAAAGGCGGGCCCTATGGACGCGGCGTAATGCAGTGATACGGAAATAACAAGGGGCGAGACAATGGCTCCTATGCAAAACGAAAGGTGAAGGCCGTTCATGTACGGCCCTGCTTTGTCCCCGTGGAGGCGCACAACGCCGGTGTTCGCTCCGACTTCGGTTATGCCTTGCGCTGCGCCCAGCGCGAGAACCGCGGCGAAAAGCGTGAGGAGGCTCCGCGTGAAGGGCAGTACGGCGAGCGCGGCGGCCATAACGAGGAGGACGCTTCCGGTGAGCCTGTTTCCCGAAATTCTGTCTATAATCCTGCCGCCTCCGAGGGAGCCGGAAAGATAGCCCAGCCTGTGAAAAACAAAAATCATGCCTGTATGGGCGAGCGTGGCTCCTGCGGCCTGGGCAAAGCTGGGTATGCCGGGCCCAAAGGACGCGGAGGCAAGCCCCAAAATAACAAAGGCGCAGCAGAAAACAAGGGTTTGCGCGAGTTTGGTCATGGCCAGTTCTCCTCGCCGCCGAGGGGGATTTCCTCTATGTCGAGCTTTTCAAGCCCGGTTGTGTCGAGGAGTTTTTTGAGGCTTTCCGGGTCCCTGTTCGAGGATGCGTACACGCGGAGGAAAAGGTTTTCTTTTTTCTGTAAAACTTCAAGGGGAGGCTCAAGCCGTATGAGCGTTCCGGCAAGTTCGAGGTTATTCACAAGAAGGTACAGGCGGGGAAAGGGCATGGGTTCATCGCCTGAGATTTCCGCTTCAACGCGGTAGAATTTTTCACCGCGCGTCTGGGCCTCCGTGAGGAGGGCGGCTTCAAATTCCGTGGAGGAGGAGCCTCCGTCTCCGGCGGCATCTTCATCTTCCGCCTCACCGCCTTCGGCTTCAAGCCACGCTCTTATGTCCGCGAGGGCTTCGCTCACGGCTCCTGTGAGTTCTTCCAGAACGGAGGAAAGCTCTCCGGCTCCTGCCTCCCCAGGCCCGCCTGACACAGGAAGGCTCCGCGCAAGGAGGTTTTCCGCGCCCTGCGCCCGCTCCGCAATTTCGCCGTACCCCAAAAACCGCGCGGTAAGCCCTAAAGCGTGAACCAGGCGCAGGCATTCCTCCGCGCCTTCATGTGAGTTTTCGGGGGAGTAATTTGAAAGAAAAAGGAGCGTTTTTCCGCTGCCTTCAAGAAACAGTCTGTGGAGTTCTTTTTCCGCCGCGCTTAATTTAATCAAGGCCGCCCTTCCCCGCGCTCAAAGCAATCATAACTTCGACTTCCCCGCGCGGCGCGCCCAGCCTGCTCGCTATAAGGCCGGGGGATATTCCCTTGCGGTAGAGCTGCATAACATCTTCGCTGGATACGGCTTTTTTTTCGGCGGGAGAGGCCGGGGGGGCTTTTTCCGCTTGCCGCGTAATTCTTCCGTAGGTGAGGTTTTCAAGCTCTTCCTGCGCGGCTTTTTTTTGGAGGAGCATGATTCTTTTCTCCGAGGCATAGATGAGTTCTTTTAATGCGGCTATTTTATTTTCGCACAGGCTTACGTTTCTTTCCGTTGCCATGTTCATCTGCTGAATAACCTCTTCAAGCTCCGCTGCCTCGCGCGCCCAGAGATTTTCGCTGGAAAGCCGCGCGTCAACGCGAAGTTTTACGTATACGCACAGGCCGCCCAGTACGAGGACATTCAGCCCCAGCAAAAAAAAGAAAGTCAAGTTTTTTACCCTGTAATATCGATATTCTGTCCCAGGTGCGCTTCCTGGACAAATTTCTGTTCTATCTCATCTTTCGTGCCGCTGTCTTTTTTTCCTCCGCCCTTTTTTTGGGGGTTTCCTCCAGAGCCTCCGTCCCGCTCTTCGTCTTTGATAATCTTCCCCGCCTCTTCGCCTTCGGCCCCTTGAGCTCGCGTAACGGCGTGGTTATCGTGTTCCGCGCGCTTTACCATTTCCGCGCCCTGGGACGTCTGCACGTGGGCCTGTCCTGTTCTCTGGTCGGCCTGTTCTTTTCCCATCTGGCCAATGCGCGAAAAAAGTACCTGCAAATCTATGGGTTGAATGGCCATCAGGTCTTCCTTGTCAGGTCCTCCGTGGATTCTTCGTACTTCGCGGCCTTTACTATGCCCTCCTCCAGGACAAAGGTAATTATTTTGAATTCGTTGCGCACTTCAAGGCGCGCGTCTTTTATAATAACCAGTACGCCCGGAAAAACCGTACCGGCGCAGCCTACCTTTCCGGTGTAATTGAGCTGGTTAAGATAGAGTTTTATTTCCTCGATTTCCGTATTCAGGGCGTCGATTTCCGCTTCGATGTCTTCCTTTTTTGCGGTAAGCTCTTCGTAATACGCCTGTTTGTCTTCGGGAAGCTGCGCATTTGTTCTTTTGAGGTTCTCAAGAGTTCGGAGGTTTAGGGTTACTTCCTCAATTTCCTTGTCGCGCTGCGCTGCCTGCTGGTGCAGCTTGTCAAGTTTTCCCTTGCTCCTGGGGTCGTAGCCTACTTCGAGGATTGTTTCGCCTCCGGCCCGGGAACCCAGAGTCTTTGCGTCTATTTCCTCCGCGGCCATGCAGTGTCCGCCGACTATGCTTCCCCTCTTGCCCTTGCAGACGATTTTCTTGTTGGCTATTATGCGGGAGTTCATAATGCCGTCGCTCACGACTACATATTCTCCTGCCTCCACATCGGCGTTTTCAATAAACTTGGCCCACACGGATTTACCGCACATGATTTTTCCCGAAGACTTTCCCGTTATGCCCTGATGGACAATAATATCGCCTTCGGCGTCCAGCTCGCAGCACCCAACGCTGCCCATAACTTCTATATCGCCCGAAGCCTTTATGGAAAAACCGTCCTCCACATTGCCTTTGACAATGACGGTGCCCAAAAACAAAATGTTTCCGGTTTTTAAGTTTACATCGCCCGCAATGGTATTGATGGGCTCAACGTTTACTTTTCCCGCCATAATTATCGCTTGTCCGTTTGTTTCCGCTATGAGGCAGTTTCCGTCCTCCGAAATGCGCACGTTTTTGCCCGGTTCGATGGGCTCGTCAACGCCGTCCCGCGCCTGTAGAGGTTTTCCCGTAACAGTGCTGCCGGGCTCCCCGGGTGTGGCGGGAGTTTTGCGCGCCAAAACCTGCCCCTCTACGACATTCTGAATCAGGTTAAGTTCCTTGAAATCTATCTTGCCGTTTCTCTCGTGCAGCCTAACGTGGGGTTTATCCGCCTCAAAGGTGTATTCAAGCCCCGCGTCCTTGCCGGGCTTGGGCTTGATTCCTTCCGCCACAAGACGGGGAACTGAGTATTCGGCGTTGTCCACGAGAGATTCTATGGCTTCATTTATGAATCCCGCGACCACGTTGTTGGTGGTGAGGTAATTTACGATAGTATCAAAAGACGGGTCGGCCCCTCCGGGCCCCGGCGGCTGGAGGGTAATAAAAGCCTTCATCTCGCCGTCGGTAATTTCCACGGTCATAAGGGGGTCTTCAAGAGGCGCGTGGCTGTACTCCGCTATTTTTACATACTTCCCGTCAGCCGCTTTTACCGCCCGCGAGACAGCCGCCGTATCAACATTCCCCTCAAAACGCGCGCGTATTTTATCAAAAGCCGCCTTTTCCTGAACCCGCGCGCCCTTTCCAGAGGGAGAGGTTACTTTCAGGAAAACACCGCCGGGCGTACGCCGCACAAAGACCCCTCCGCTCTTGTCTCCTGTATTTTGGGGAGCTTCCACCTCTTCTTCGCCGGTTTTCACCACTTTTTTTCTTTCTTTTTTTTGTTTGGCCGCGTAGGCCACAAGTTTCCAGGGCTTTTTTCCCAGGCCAAAGGTTCCCGGTGAGCCGCGCTGGGTAATTTCGTAGTCTATTTTCCTCAGCGCAAGCCCCAGCTCAATGGCGGCCTGCTGCAAAGCATCTTCCAGAGTCTCACCCGAAGACTTAACCCTTCGCAGGCTTTTGTCCTCCATAAGCCTCACCTTCATGAAACTCTGTATCTCGTCAAGGCTCACCATATTTAAAAAATGCCTTTTTTGATATTTGTCAGTTTTGCGCGCAGGCGTATAATCGCCTTTGTGTGAAGCTGCGATACGCGGGACTCGGTAACATCCAGAACTTTGCCGATTTCCTTGAGGGTAAGGTCTTCGTAGTAGTACAAAACAAGAACCTTTTTTTCCTTTTCCGGCAGCTCGTCTATGGTGCGGATAATGACCTGCCGGATTTCCTCTTTTTCGACTATGGCCTCAGGCCCCTGACTGCGGGGGGATTCTATACTGTCCCCTATGGAAACATTATCGTTGTCCTCTCCCGTGTACCAAATATCGTTCAGGGAAAGAATCGAGGTTGAGGAGATTTTCTGCAAAGTCCTCTCAAAATCCTTGAGGGAAACACCCATGGCATCCGCAAGCTCTTTGTCGCTCGCGGCCCTGCCCAGCGAGGATTCAAGATGGCGAATCGTCTCCTCCACCTCGCGGCTCTTCTGCCGCACGGAGCGGGGCACCCAGTCAACAGAGCGAAGCTCGTCGAAAATAGCCCCCCGTATGCGCGTTACCGCGTAGGTCTTGAATTTGACGTGTTTGTCCGGGTCGAATTTTTTTATAGCGTCAAGAAGGCCAAAGGTTCCGCAGCTCACAAGGTCGTCAAACTCCACGTTGTGCGGCATACTCACAGCGATTTTGCCCGCAACGTACTTGACAAGGGGGGCGTACTGGATAACAAAGGAGTCCTGAATAGCAGGGTCCTGAGTCTTCTTGAAAAGCCTCCAGCGCTCGTCTTCTTCTCTTTCTTCTACAAGAATATCCCCCACAACCTTACCCCTCTTTCTCCTTTTTCAGCATTGATGACACCGCCTTTGCCATTCTCAGCGGGTCCTGCTCTTCTTCGCCCCGCGCCTTAACCCCGGAAAAAACATACGTGCCGGACAAATCATCCTCCACCGCGCTGGGAGCCATTTCCTGCAGAGGCATATCAAGGTCATCCATATCGGGCAGCGCCTCGGGAACCTCCCCGCTCCCGCCGGGAAGCTCCGCCTGAGCCATACTCCTCCCCTCCCCCGCGTCCTCTATATCCTCAGCCGGAGCCGGAAGGGGCGCGTCATCCAGCGCCTCCACCGGAGGGGGAAGCTCTTCAACTTCCTCCACAAGTTCGCCCAGCTCGTCCATATCCTCGTCCCGCCCGCCCCGCAAGGCCGGAAAATTAGCAATGACCGGCTCGTCCTCCCCAACATCCTCAATGTCGGCAATCTCCGACCGCCCCCCCCCGTCCTCCGTCTCCCTGTCCTCTTCCTCATGGGGATTCATGTCCGGCACCGTAATATTGACCGCCCTACCCTTCTCCTCAGCGGAATCCTGAAAAAGCTCCGGCAAAAAACGCTGAAAAAGCAAAGCCGCCGCAAAACCCAGCCCGCCGAAAACAGCCAGAGCCCCCAGCGCCCGCAGAACAACCACGCCAAAACCCGCCCTGCCCGTAATTCCGAACAAAAGGGAAACGCAAAAAGCCGCGGCGCCCAAAAAAGCCGCAAATTTCCAGTTGTTCGTCATAATTCCCCCTTACAGATTATGGGAAAGAGCCTTCTCCGTCAAGACTTGTCCCCCCCAGGAACAGGGCCAGCGCATATAAACTTTTGGGGCGCATTTTTTGCCCGTTGGGCAAAAAACCGGGCTATCCGCTCCAATTCCTCAAAAAGCCTTCGGCTTTTCTGCGGGATTTCCGCTTCTATCCCTTGCGCACAGACCCAGGGCCCGCCCGCCCTTTGGGCGGGCCCCCCGCACGAAACGCGCGGGCCCCCACCCCTCCCCGCCGCTTCGCGCCGGGGAGCCGCGCATCACAGTTCCCCGGAATCCCTGGACTGGCTGCCAACCAGTTTCCGCAAAAAATTCCCTATGCCGCCGCCCTCGCGGTATTCCACCTTTTCAAGCCGCGAAACAATATGCTTCAGGCAAATGCTTGCCCTGCCCTTGGGGTCAAGAATGATAAAAGGTTTCTGTTTCAGTACGGCGTTCTGCACGGCCTGGTCATCGTACACATAGCCCAGATAGTCGAGCTTCAGGTTAAGAAACTGCCCTGTAATTTGTATCATCCTCTCGGCGACCTTCCTGCCCTCCACAACGGATTTTACCCTGTTGACAATCAGTTTCAGCCCCATATTATGACTGTCCATTTCCGTAGCAATAATCTTGATAATACCGTAGGCATCGGTTATGGCTGTGGGCTCAGGAGTCGTAACGATGAGGGCCTCGTCCGCCGCCTCCACAAAGGAGAGTACGTTGTTGGAAACTCCCGCGCTCGTATCGATTATAATCACGTCCGCGCTGGAGAGGCCCGAAATCCCCTCAACAAAGTTCTGCCTCTCCTCCTCGGTAAGGTTCGCTATTCTGGCAAACCCCGACGCCCCCGCGATAAAACGCAGGCCGTAACCTGTATCCAGAATAATCTCGTTCAAAGTTTTCTGCTTGCGTATCAGGTGGTACAGGTTAAATTTGGGGATGATGCCCAAAATAACGTTGACGTTTGCCAGCCCCAGGTCCGCGTCCATAAGAATTACCTTTTTTCCCAGTTGGGCATAGGCTATCGCAAGATTTGTGGAAATATTTGTTTTTCCCACCCCGCCCTTCCCGCTCGTTATCGTAATGATACGGGTTTTACCCTCCTGCCCCGCATGGGATGCGGCGCTAGAGTTTTTCATAATTTCCCGCAGAGTTTCCGCCTGGTCAGCCATTATTCCTCCAAAATACCGAATTTTTTTTCAATATGGTCTTTGCGCAGCCTAAAGCCCGCAAGCCTCAAAAGAAGCTGCGCCGCGCTTGCGCCCCGTAAATCAACGGGAACAACCTGCCCATACGTTATGTAGGACAGGGGAACCCTCCTCTGTGCCGCGGCGCTCACAGCGCTCCCAACGCGGGAGGTTTCGTCCAGCTTGGTAATGACAAGGGATTCATAGCCGAAGAATTCAAACTGCCGCATAATTTCAAGCATATCCTGGGTTTTTGTTGTCGCGCTTAAGGCAAGATGAAAAGAGGACGTTCCCGTCGTTACTTTAAGAAGTTCCTTCATTCCCGCGAGCTTTACAAGGTCATTGGGGCTTCTGCCCACGGTGTCTACAAAAATCATATCCGCTTCGCGGAAAAGGGCAAGCTGTTTTTTGAACTCAAGGGCTGTGGGCGTACAGATAACAGGGATTCTCATAATCTCACCGTACTTGTTAAGCTGTTCCTCCGCGCCCAGACGGTAATCGTCTATTGTAATAATGCGCACATCAAGCGGCCTCTCCACGTGGGGAAGACCCGACATAGCGGCAAGTTTTGCGACCGAAAGCCCCTGCTGCTGCGCGAACCCGCCTATGGGCGGCCCGTGCATTGCGGCGAGTTTCGCTATGGTTGTGGTTTTTCCCACACCCGTCGGCCCCACAAGAATATACACAAGAGGGCCGGGGGCTTTCTTCTGCCTGTAAATGGAAATTGACTCACCTATCCAGTCAACCACGGCATCTTCCACAGCCGGAAAGTTTTCAAGCTCCTCCAGGGAAAACTCTTTTTTGAGCCTTTCCTGAATGTCCGCACTATAGGAGGCGGAGAATTCGTTGTCCGCGAGCAGCGCGGAGATTTTTTCAATGGACGGGTGCGCCCCTCCCTGCTGATACACGGCCGGGGGAGAGGAAATTTTTTCCCGCAGAGCCTGCACTTCCTTGACAAGCTCGCGGAGCGCCGCGCCGCCCTCCTCTTTGGGTTCGCGGGCCAGGGCAAGAATTTTTTCTTTTTCCGCCTTCTCCCCGGCCTGTACGCGGCGCGGCGCAAGAGCGCAGGTTACTTCGATTCCCTCGCGTCCGAAAAAGCCGAAAAAGCCGCCTATACGTACAGGCCGCCTGAAACGGGGGGTTACATCCATAGTGCTGTACTTTGAGCGTATCTTCCGTATAGCTTCGTCAAAGGTTCTGGCTGTGTCGCTTACGAGTTCCACTTTCTTTTATCCCTCCAGTTTTATTTCGCCAAAAGATTCAAGTTTCATATCCGGCGCTATTTCCGCCGCGGAAAGCACTACAAGGTCAGGAAAATCCCGCAGGGTGCTTGCTTTAACAACGGGCCGCGCCGGCTCAGACGAGAGGATAAGCGGGTAATGCCCCTGGTCTTTTATGAGCCGGAAAGCGTTGGCAAGGGCGTTAATCCATTTACGCTGTATGTCGGGCTTGAGGGCCGCCATAACAGCTCCGCTCAAAGAGTCCGCGCGGGAGCTGCGCAGTATTTCTTCCAGTTTGGGAGCAAGGGTAAAAAAGCGCAGGGTTCCGGCTTCCGCGTACTGCAGGCAAATCTGGCGGCCCAGGCTCTGCCGCGTTTTTTCCGTCAGCTCCGCTACGGTTATATTTTTGAGGCTGCCGTAGTCCGCGAGGGTTTCGAGGATTTTTACCATGTTGCGTATGGACACCCTCTCGCGCAGAAGGTTTTGCAGGGTTTTCTGAATTTCGCCCAGGCCCAAATTTTTGAGGACTTCTTCCACAAGGGCGGGGTGGTTCTTTTTGAGCGCGTCGAGCATGGCCTGGGTCTCCTGCCGTCCCAGAATGTCCGCGGCGTTTCTCTTTATAACTTCGGTGAGGTGGGTTACGATAATTGAGGGAAGGTCTACAACCGTGTAGCCCGCCTTCTCCGCCCTGTCGCGGAGGCTTTCGGTTATCCACAGGGCTTCAAGGCCAAAGGTCGGGTCAAGGGTCTTTTCGCCGGGAATCTCTTCCTCTATGGGGCCGGAGCCTATGGCGAGGTAACAGCCCAGGCGGAGAGAACCCCTGCCTGCCTCTATGCCTTTTATTTTGAGGCAGTAGTCGGGCGGGTCGAGCCTCATGTTGTCGATAATATGAATCTTGGGAACAACGAGGCCGATGTCAACCGCTGTTTCCCTTCTCATGCGCGTAACCCTGTCGAGGAGGTCCGCGCCCTGCTCTTTGTTGACGAGGGATAAAAGCCCGTACCCCAGTTCCATGGAAAGGTCATCAAGCGGAACAACAGGCGAGAAATCCGCTTCGGCTTCCTTGCGTTTTTCCCGCGCGGCCCCTGATGGTTCCCTCTGGGCTTCGGCGCTTTTTTTCCGCAGGGTATAGCCCAAAAGGAAACACACGCCCGCCATGGGAATAAGGACAAGGCCGGGAAAACCGGGAAGAAGCGCCATGCCAAAGAGAAAGCCGCCCGCGAGCCAGTAAATTCTGCGCTGGAGGGTAAACTGTTTTGTAACAAGCTCGCCGAAGCTGCCGCCGTCCGCGCTTGCGCGGGTTACGATAATGCCTGTTGCCGTTGATACGAGGAGGGCGGGAAGCTGCGAGACGAGGCCGTCCCCTACGGCAAAGGTAATGTAGTTTGTAATTGCGCTCTGCCAGCTTTCGCCATGCAGGATAACGCCGACTACAAGGCCGCCTATAATATTGACAACGGTTATAATAATTCCAACGATGACGTTGCCCGAAACAAATTTCGAGGAACCGTCCATGGCGCCGTAAAAATCCGCTTCCTTCTGGAGGTCCCGCTTTTTGCGGGTGGCTTCTTCCTCGGAGATGAGCCCTGAGCTGTATTCGGCCTCAATCGCCATTTGTTTTCCCGGCAGGGAGTCCAGAGTAAAGCGGGCGGCTACTTCGCCGACACGGGTTGCGCCCTTTGTAATGACAATGGCCTGAGCCGCGATAATGATAATAAATATGATAAATCCAATGACTATGCCTTCGTTGCCCTGCGTGCCGACAACAAAGCTCGCAAAGGCGCGTATCATTCTGCCGTCAAACTTTTCGCCCTGGGCGAGAATAAGGCGCGTGGAGGAGACGTTGAGCGCGAGGCCGAAAAGCGTTGAACCCAGAAGCACTGTGGGAAAGGAGGAGAACTCAAGGGCGCGCGAGGTATACAGCGTTATGAGAATTATGAGAAGGCTGAGCGTTAGGTTAAATGCCATGAGCGTATCCAGGAGAAACGCGGGCAGGGGCGCGAGTATCATAATAACGCACATGACAATGGCTATGGCGGGAGCAGCGGAAACGAGACCTCCATTTCCCCGCGAAAACAGGCCCGAAGGCGCGCGCTCGCCTCTCATCGCGTCAGACATGAGCTTCTTCTCCCAGTTTTTCAAGCCGCCGCGAGGTGTCCGCGTTCATGCTGTAGACATACCTGAGAACCGCCGCAACCGCTTCGTAGAACTGGTGCGGAATTTCATCTCCTACGTTGACCGCGGCGTACAGGGCGCGGGCAAGCTGTACGTTCTCCACGAGGGGGACTCCTGAGTTCTTGGCGATGCGTTTTATTGTCTGGGCGAGGTTGTCCTGCCCTTTGGCGGTTACTGTGGGAACGTCTTTCCAGTCGTCGCTGTGTTCTATGGCTACGGCAAAGTGCGTGGGGTTTGTAACAACGACGGTTGCCTGCGGCACGGCGCGGCCTATGTCCTGGGTGAGCATATCGCGCATCATGCGCCGCAGGCGGCTGCGCACGAGGGGGTCGCCTTCGAACTCTTTGTGTTCTCTTTTGAGTTCTTCGCGGGTCATTTTGAGGGCTTCCCTGTGCTGGCGTTTTTGAAAGAGGTAATCGAAAAAAGCCATAACAAGGAGAACGAGGGCGGATTCAAGAACAATAAAAAACGCGGTAAGCGCCATTTTTTCCGCGCTCTGGAGAAAGGGGGCGTTCATGCTGTCAACGATTTCGCCAAACGATGAGCGTATGTTCGTGTAGGCTATGGCGGCTATGATAATGACTTTCAGGAGGGACTTTGCGAGGTTAAATACGGCCGCGGCGGAAAAGACGGCCTGCTTAAAAAACTGCGAAAACTTGGGTATGAGTTTACTGGGGTCGGGGGTTACGGGTTTGAGGGAAAAAAGAAAACCGAACTGTATGACGTTGCCGATAACCGCGGCCACAAGCGCGGGGACGAATACGGGCAGAATGAGGCGGGCAAAGTAGTTTA
>JAITGB010000261.1 GCA_031280945.1 Spirochaetales bacterium | reverse complement strand
AAAGCACGGTCGGGCTATCCGCACCACGTCCTCGAACGCGCCGATGCGCTTTCTGTGGGCTTTCCGCTTCTAACCCTTGCGCGCCTATTCCCCCGCTGGTTTTGCTCCGCAAAACCAGCGGCCCCGCGCCGCTTCGCGGCGCGGCCTACAACCCCCCGGCCCCAGAAAAACCTACCCCTCAAGTGTAGTACAGGAAGAAAACATATTCCACAATACATCAGCGGGCGGAGAAGCCGTAACCGTAAGCGCCTTTCCGCCCTCAGGCTCGCGGAAAGAAAGCTCCCGCGCGTGCAGATGAATACCCCCGCCCGGATTCGAGCGCGGAGAGCCGTATTTCAAATCGCCCTTGACAGGACAGCCCGCAGCCGCAAACTGAGCCCGTATTTGGTGGGGCCTCCCCGTAACAAGCTCAACTTCCACAAAAAAGTACCTGTCCGATTTTCCCATAAGCCTGTAATGAAGAAGAGCCGCCTTCGCGCCCGGCCTCTCCTTTTCAAAAGCCCTCGCCTTGTTCTTTTTGGAATCAAAAACAATAAAGTGAGAAAGGCTCCCCCTCTCCTCAGGCGGCGGGGAAATTGTTACCGCCCAGTACAGCTTTTTCGCCCTGCGCGAAGAAAACTCCCCGTTGAGATGAGAAAGCGCGGCCTTTGTTTTCGCAAAAAGAACCACCCCCGTTACAGGCTGGTCAATGCGGTGGACAAGCCCCAAAAAAGGCCGCGCCTCCTCTGCGGCAAGAGAGCCCTCCCCCAAAGGAGAAGCCGGCTCCTGGGCCGCCCTCTGTGCAAGAAAATCTCTCGCCATCCCCTCAAGGCTCTCCCCGCCCCCCGCGCCTGCCTCCACGCGGACAAACTCCGTCTTGCCTACCGCAAGGAGAGAGGCGCTCTCGTATAAAATCAGCACAAACCCTACCGCGTCAAAAAGTCAATAATTCCCGGCCCCGCAAGAGAAATAGCCGGAACAAAAGCCACAAGCGCAAGAGCGACAATCAGCATTGAGTAAAACGGAGCCGAAGCCTTGATGAGCCTGCCCATAGGAATACCCGAAATCGAAGCAATACTAAAAATGCACACGCCGTAGGGCGGAGTCGTGAGGCCCACAGCAAAACCCGTAACCATAAGAATAATAAAATGGCTCGGGTCCATACCCATCTTGAGCGCGGCAGGCATAAAAAGAGGCGTAAAAATAAGACAGGCAGGAGAGGCGTCTATCGTCATACCAATAAGAAGAAGAATAACGCAGGTCAAAATCAAAAACCCGAACTTCCCCCCCGGAACCGCCATCAAAAGGCTTACAAGGATTTGCGGAATATTCTCCATAGCAATCACAAAGTTCATAATCGCGCTGGAAGTCGCAATCAGGAGAATCGCGCTCGTAAGAGCAGAGGTTTTTATAAGGCAAATCCAAATATCCTTGAACGAAAGTTTGCGGAAAATGAGCGCATCAACAATAAGAATGTAACACACCGCAACCCCCGCCCCCTCGGTAGGAGTAACAATACCCGAAAAAATACTCCCCAAAATAATTAAAGGAGCAATAAGAGCAGTCCAGCAGGACTGGGTTTTATCCGCAATGTTTTTCAGCGAAAAACTATGCTTCTTTCCGTAGCCCCGCTTCTTGCAGATAATATGGTTGGGAATGAGAAGAAGAAACGTTACAAGAAGCCCTGGAGCAAGCCCCGCCGCAAGAGCGCGGGAAACCGACTGCTGGGTCGCCGCGGCCGCAAGAACAATCAAAATGCTCGGCGGAATAATCACCGAAAGGCACGAAGAGGTTAAAGTAATGGCCCCCGCGTATTCCTCGCTGTAACCCTCCTCCCTCATGCGGGGAATCAAAATCGTACCAAAAGTCGCCGTATCCGCAAGAGAAGAACCGGAAATCCCCCCAAAAATCATGCTCCCCACAACGTTTACAGCCCCCAGGCCGCCTGTGAGCCAGCCCACAAAAGCGGTACAGAAATCAATCAGCTTGCGGCCTATTGTCCCCCTCTCCATAAGGTTTCCCACAAGAATAAAAAGAGGAACTGCCAGCATCGTAAAAGACGTAGCCGCCTCCGCGAAAAGCTGCGGAATCATCGTCATATTTGGAACAGGCTTAAAGAAAAGAATCACCAAAGCCGAAGAAAGCCCCAGGGCAACAGCAATGGGAACACCCAAAATAAAAAAAACAGCGGCGCCAAGAACAAGACTAATCGTCATGTGGGGCATTACGCATCTCCTTCGCCTTTCGCGGCAGGAGCCGAAAAGGCCTCGTCTATAGGCAGAGGCAGCCGCCCCGTACCAAACTTCCACGCCTGAACCAAAAGCCGGAAAGTCCCAATCACGCAGCCTAAAAGCATGGGAATACGCACGTAAAACTTGTTGAGCTGAAGCCCCGTTGTTACCGTGTTGTTGTTTTTGTAAAAGAGCATAAGCTCAACAAGAAAAAACGCAATCATAACAAGAAAAAAAGCGAAAATGATATTGCCAAAAATGTAGAGATACTTACGCGCCTTTCGCGGCATCTTGAGAATAACCAAATCAAAACGCACATGGGAATTGGTCATAACAGCAGGCCCAATGGACATCCAGATAAGAGCCGCCAAAAGCATCTCCCCCACCTCAACAGTCCAGAAAATAGCGTTTCCCGGCGTAAGACGGCTCGTAACCTGCAGGGCAACATCAACAAAAATGCAAATCAAAATAAAGCCCGCAAAAATCTCGTCAAACCTAAAAAACTTCTCTCCTTGAGTTTTCACGTACACCTCCCCGGCGAAAATACAGGAAAAACCCGCCGCGTCGCGGCGGGTTGTTCCGTTCAAGCTGATTATGTTAAGAAAAAATTATTTTGCCGCGGCAGCCACAGCATCGTGGAAAGCCTTCCAGTCCTCAGGAGAGTAACCGGCCTCAAGGTTCTTGTAAAAACCCGCCAGCTTATCCTGAAAAGCCTTTTTGTCCGCGTTGGGCATCTCGTAGAACTGAACGCCCGCCTTCTTCATCGCGTCCATAGCCACATTGTAGTACGCCGTATCTTCCTTGACGTTGGTCTCCGCAAAGTTCTTTCCCGCAGCAAGAAAAACTTTCTGGTCTTCGGGCGTAGCTGAGTAGAAGAAATCCTTGTTCATAAAAAGAAATGAAGCGTCCGCAATGTAGTTGATAACCGTAAAAAACTTCGCAACCTCGTGGGTCTTGAAATCGTACTGGGTCTGAACAGAGTTATCCTCCCCGTTGGCCGTTCCCAGCTGAATCGCGGAGTAAATCTCGCTTGAAGGCAGCGGCACCGGCTTCGCCCCCAGAGCCTCGAAAATCGACACGTAGAACTGGTTCATGGGAACGCGGAACTTCATGCCGTTCATGTCCGCCGGAGTCTTGATGAGGCGCACATTGTTGTTCAGCTGCCGCATGGGCCGGGGCGCGCCCGTAACGATGACGAGGTTACTCTTTTCAAACTGCGTCATCCACTTCTTCCACACAGGAACATCCGAGCTTAAAAACCGCGCAGTGTGGGGCACATCGTTAAACAGAAAAGGCTTGTTGAGGATTGACACATCCTTGTTGTAGGCCGCAAGAACCGTCAGGGACTCAACCGCCGCCTGAATCGTCCCCGCCTGCACCATCTCCATCATAACCTGATAGTTGCCCTGGGCCAAAGTCGCGTTCGGATAAATCTGAACCGAATACCGTCCCCCGCTCTTCTCCTCCACAGCCTGCTTCCAGGCCTCGCACGCCTTCTGCCAGGGATGCTGGGCCGAACTCGTCTGGTTCAGCGAAATCTTCTTCGCCTCCCCGCCGGCCTTTGCCTCGCCCGAACCGCCCGCAAAACCGTACGCCGCGAACAGCGCAAGGCACACACAGAGCATGAAAATCTTCTTCATACATTCCTCCATTTTGAATAAAAACTTAAAAAAATTGTACTCCATACGGAGATTTTTGTCGAGGCGCTAAATTTTTTAAAAATGTTTTGCGCGCTCTAAAGAGCGCGCGGCGGAAAACCCTCTCTTACCGCCTCTTTCCGAAAAGCCGGAGCAGGTACAGAAAAAGATTTACAAAGTCGAGGTACAAATGCAAAGCCCCCAGAATGGACATACGCACAAAGAGCGCCTCGTCCCCGGAGCCCCCCGCCTGGGCGCTCCACTTTTTGATGCGCTGGGTATCATACGCGGTGAGGCCCACAAAAACGAGAACCCCCACTACAGAAATGAGCCAGTCAAAACTGCTGCTCTTGAGAAACATATTCACAAGAGACGCCACGATAAGGCCAATGAGGGCCATAACGAGGTAGGAGCCAATCCGCGAAAGGTCGCGCCTGGTGGTTACTGCGTACACGCTCATGCCCGCAAAAGTTCCCGCGGTGATAAAAAAGACCTGCGCAATGCTGGAACTCGTGTACACAAGAAAAATAAGCGACATCGTAACCCCGTTTAAGGCCGCGTAGGCCGCAAAACAGATGGTCGCCATGGAAACGCTCATCGTCATAATGCGGCTGGACAGAAAAAAGACCAGCGCGAACTCCGCGATGATAATGCCGAAAAACGTGAAACTGCTCGAAAAAATCGAAGCCAAAAGCCGGGGATTCGTTGCCACGCCGTAGGCCACAATGCCCGTCAGCGCGAGGCCCGCAGCCATCCAGATGTACACGTTTTTCAGAACGCTGCGTTCCCTAACCTCGGCAGCCGTTAAAGTATAATTTTGTTCCGCCATAGTCCCTCCAAAAAGAATTGTGTACTTAAATATAGCACAAAACCGCCCGCGGGAAAAGGGGGGAGCCAGGGCAGGGCCGGCGCGCTATGCTCCCGCTCCGCCTTGCACAATCCCGCAAAAATTTTTATCCTTAACAGTAGGGAGGCTCTGTGAGAGCGAACACCAAGTACAAAGCCAGCGTCTTTTCCCTCCTCTTTAGCGAACCCGCGCTCCTGCGCCAGCTCTACTGCGCCCTTGCGGGAGTTGAGCTTCCCCCCGATATTCCCGTAACCATAAACACCCTCAAAAACGTTCTTTTTATGGACAGGGTAAACGATATTTCCTTCGAGATAGGAGGTAAACTGGTTGTTCTTATTGAACACCAGAGCAGCATAAACCCCAACATGGCCCTAAGGCTTCTCCTGTACATAACGCGCATCTACGAAAAAATTGTCGAGAGCAAGAACATCTACACAAGCTGCCTCCTGCCTCTGCCCCGGCCAGAGTTTTTTGTTTTGTACAATGGTACGGCTCCCTACCCCGATGAG
>JAITGB010000263.1 GCA_031280945.1 Spirochaetales bacterium | reverse complement strand
GTTTCCTGGTCCGACACGATGCGCACCCTGCCGTCTATCGCCCCAAATTTTTCAAGAACAGTATTTGTGGACACCGTAATGGTGTCTATGGAAGTCTTGATTTTTTGCAGAACACTGGAAATTGTTTTCGACTGTTCGCCCGAATTTTCGGCAAGTTTACGGATTTCATCGGCGACAACGGCAAAACCCTTTCCCGCCTCGCCCGCGTGAGCCGCCTCAATGGCAGCGTTCATGGAAAGAAGATTTGTCTGGCTTGAAATACTCTGCATCACCTCGTTTATTTCAAGAAGCCCCTCGGACTCGCGGGCTATTTCCTGAATATCGCGCGAAACCGCCTGCAGGCCCGTGCGGCCCACGTCCGAAACCGTAATGAGCTCGTTCACGTTCTCCCCGTTTTTCATCAGGGTTTGGGTAACGCTCTGTATGTTTGCAACCATCTCTTCAACGGCGGAGGAGGACTGGGACACGCTCGCGGTTTGCATTTCCACGTTTCTGTTCAGCCTGTCTATGTTGACCGTTACATGCTCCATGGCGGAACTCGTCTGCGTAACCGACGCGGACTGGATTGTGATTTTTTCCTTGACGTTTGTAATGTTCTGCGCTATGTCGCGCACAGCGCCCGCGGTTCCTTCCATATTGTCCGCAAGCTCGCCTCCTATGTTCAAAAGATGCCCCGCCTCGTCCTTGATTGCAACAATAAGCCCCCTGATTTTATCCAGCGACAAATTGAAGTTCGTGGCAAGCTCCCCGATTTCGTCCTCTCTGTGTATGTGAATACGCTTTGTAAGGTCCCCCTCGCCCGCGGAAATTTCTTTCAGAATGGTATTGATATTGTGGAGGCGGCCAAAAATCATCCGCAAAAGTATCACCATAAGGCCAAAGGCTATCAGTATGGAAATAATCGTAATAAAACTCTGCTTTATAATATCGTCCTTGATGGCGTTGTAGAGCCCCTCCGCCGCGAAATCGCAGCCCACAAGACCCACGGGCTTACCCGATGAATTTTTTACAGGAGCGTATATGGACACCATCCAGCCCCACTTGCCCTGAAACATGATGCTTGAGTATTCGGTTTTTTGAGTCTGCCAGGTATCCTCAAAAGCGGGGTCGTAGTCGCTTGTGTCTTCCTCATCCCCAAGAGAAGAAAAATTATCCGTATCCTCAGGCGGCACGCTGCCGTCTATAATAAACCGCCATGTGGTTCCCTGCGCGGGCGCCATGGTGTAGAGAAAACGGCAGTTGGAAAACTCCTTCAACTCCAGCATTTTCAGGCGGGTCTCCTCGTAAAAAGGGTCCTCCTCGTCCAGGGATTTGGCAAGAGCCTCAAAGGAATCCCCGTCAATAAGGGACGCCGCCTTCTCCGCGACATAAATGCCTTGAGCCGCGAAAATCTCGGAAGCTATGCTCGTGAGCTGGTGTATGCTCAGAATACCGTTGACTACGCAGAGAGTAACAACAAAAAGTCCAAAAAGCAGAATAAAGCGGACTTTCAGCGAGCGAAACAGTTTCATGGTTTTCTCCTCGAGTTTATCTGCGGCCTCATGGTTCTGCGGCCTATGTACTAGCTTTTACTTTAACGTCCGTGAGCATCCCGCGTTCAGAGCCCGCGCTGCCGTGGTATTGGGCTTTTACCTCAACATCGCCGGAAGCCTCTCCCAGGCGAAGGAGCGCGCTGTACACGACCCTGCTCTCTCCCCGGAGGGAACCCTCAATATAGATAACGTAATTTCCTGCGGGAACAGCCTTGCCCCGTGAATCCGTCCCGTCCCAGCGAAAACGCTGCGCCCCCTCGCGCGGAGTCGCGGAGGTAAAAGCGTCCACCTCGGAAGCGCTTAAGGAAGAGAGGGCCGATTTTTTGACCCACTGCCGAATGGATTCGGGCCTGCGTTCCCAGCCGCCCCGCGCGGTAAAGCGCGTAGCGTACAAAGTCTTTATGTAGCGGCCCTCGGCATCCTCGACCCATACCGCGAACTGATTGCTTCCCGGCCCCTGCTGCCGGGCGTAGGAAAAGGAAATGTCCACCGAGCCCCTCGTCTGGGCGAAGGCTCCAGCAAAACCGGAAAAAGCGCACAGGGCGCACACAAGCGCGATTTTTTTCAACGTTGCCCCCCTTGGAAAAATCAAGCCGATTATAGCATACATTCCCATAAAATGAAAATAGCGCGGACAGTGATTTGGGCGCATTTTTTGCTCCCGCAAAAAACCGGGCTTTGCGGGGCTTCGGCCCCGCCTGCGGCGTGGCTGCTGCGCACCCCTCCAATCCTTCGGTTTTGCGCGCCTTACAGGTCGCAGAACGGCAAAATCGTGCGCAAACCCCTTGCGCAGCCCCGGGGCTTTACCGCGCGCTGTGCGCGCGGGGCCGTGGGCCGAGCAAGGGATAGAAGCGGAAATCCTTGCGGATTTTGCAAAGCAAAATCCGCTGGATTGGAGCGGATAGCCCGGTTTTTTGCCGCACGGCGGCAAAAAATGCGCCCAAAAAGTTTATATGCGCTGGCCCTGCCCAAATTCTTCTTCTCACTTTTCCAAAACTTTTTTTTCTGTCATACTGAAGCAATGCGCGTCGTGTGGGGCGCGAAGATTTTGGGCAGGAGGAATTATGGCGCTGGACCTGAGCTACAAGGGCAGGGAAATTGCTTCGTATACTTTTGAGGTTGACCGCTCGAAAATCCGGGAACTCGCGGCGGCGGTGGGAGATGAGAATCCCGTTTTCCGCGATGCCGGGGCGGCACAGGCGCAGGGTTACGCGGACACTCCGGCTCCGCTCACGTTAGCGACTGTTATGACTTTCGGCGGCTATCCTGAAATATGGGAGCGTATGACGGAAATGGGCATTGACATCAAGAGGCTTCTGCACGCGAAGGAGGAGTACGAATATTTTGCGCCTATTTATCCGGGGGACAGGCTCACGGGAACGATTGTCGTTGAGTCCCTGCGGGGGGGGGCCATGGAGATGGCTTCTTTCAAAACAACGTATACGCGCGGCGGTGAGAAGGTTCTTGCGGCGCGTATGACTGTCATTGTTCCTCAGGCGGCTCAG
>JAITGB010000151.1 GCA_031280945.1 Spirochaetales bacterium | reverse complement strand
TGTAGGCGCCCTTGAGCTTGCGAAAAGGGCGGGTTCGGCGAAGGCGGGCAATGTGGCCCTTGTGGGGGCGGCTTCGCGCTATATTCCCCTGAAGGCTGAAAGTCTTGAGGCTGCCATACGAGAGCGTTTCGCCTCCAAGGGGGAAAAGCTCGTCGAGGCCAACATCGCGGCTTTCCGCATGGCGCGGGGCGCGGCATGAGTTTTTCCAAAGTGGAGGCTCTTGCGAGGGGGGAGCTTGAGAGTCTTCAGTTTGACCGCCTGGGTTTTACGCTTGAACAGGCGTTCAAAACGCCTTTTTACCGGGGGCGTCTTAAAGAGGCGGGTATTGGCGAGGACTTCCGGCCCGGCTCCTGGGAGGAATTCCAGCGTCTTCCTTTTACGGTAAAGGACGACCTCCGCGCGGCGTATCCTGTGGGGCTTCTCGCGGAGCCTCATGAGAAAATCGTGCGGCTCCACGCTTCGAGCGGCACAACGGGTATTCCCACAGTGATTTACCATACAAAAGACGACTTGTCTTCATGGGCTGGCCTTGTGCGGAGGTCTCTTTGCGCGGCGGGGGCGGGAGAGAGTGATGTTTTTCAGAACATGATGACCTACGGCCTTTTTACAGGGGGCTTTGGCCTTCACTACGGCGCAGAGGAGCTGGGTATGCTGGTGATTCCCACAGGGGCGGGCAACACCATGCGGCAGTTCCGCATGATGAGGGACTTCAAAACAACGATTGTTCACGCTACGCCGAGTTATCTCCTCCATATCCACGAGAAGATGCGGGAAGAAGGCATAGGGCGCGAGGAGCTTTTTCTCCGCAAGGCCATTGTGGGGGGGGAACCCCACAGCGAGGACACGAGGCGCAAAATCGAGGAGCTTCTCAAAATTGACGTGTACAACTGCTATGGCCTTTCGGAGTTAAACGGTCCGGGGGTTGCCTTTGAATGTGTCCACAAGGCGGGTATGCATCTGTGGGAAGACGCTTATATTATGGAAATTATAGACCCGGACACTCTTTTGCCTCTGCCGGACGGGGAAACAGGAGAGCTTGTCTGTACGACCCTCCAGCGGAACGCGACTCCCCTCATACGTTACAGGACGCGCGACTTAACGCGCATCATCGCCGAACCCTGCGCCTGCGGCAGGACGCACCGCCGCATTGCCCGCATCATGGGCCGCAGCGATGATATGCTGATTATCAACGGCGTTAATGTCTTTCCTTCGCAGATTGAGGAAGTTTTAATGCGCAGCCGGGGCATTGGAAGTAACTATCAGATTATCGTGGAAAAGGCTGGGGCCCTGGACAAGCTCACGGTAAAAACAGAGATAGCAAGCTCCGCCTTTAGCGATGACACGCGCAGCATGAACGCTCTTACCCGCTACATCAAGGAGGCCCTGAAAGCCTCAATTTCCATAAATCCCGCGGTGGAACTCCACGAACCGGGAATCCTTCCTGTATGGGAGGGAAAGGCGACACGTGTTATCGATACACGGTGAGGAGAAGAAAACATGATATGGAATCCGGAAGCCGAATGTATGCCCCCCTACGCGCGCAAACGGCTGCAGCTTGCGAACCTGAAAAATCTTGTGGAAAAGGTGTACGACAAGGTTCCTTTTTACAGGCGCAAGTTTGAGGAATTGGGAATAACGCCCCGCGATATACACAATCTGGAAGACATGGCAAAACTTCCTTTTACTACCAAGGACGATTTACGCGAGACCTATCCCTATGGGCTTCTTGCTGTTCCCGAAGCGGAAATTGAGGAAATCCACATGTCATCGGGGACAACGGGTATTCCCGTTGTGGACGCCTACACAAGAAAGGATATTGAAATCTGGGGCGAGGGCATGGCCCGCACCCTTTCCATGGCAGGCGGCAGGCGCAACGATATTGTGCAGAACGCCTACGGCTACGGACTTTTTACGGGCGGCATGGGCGCGCACTACGGGGCAAAAACAATAGGGGCAAACGTTATTCCCATGTCCGCGGGCAATACGCAGAAGCAGATTCAGGTGATGAAGGACTTTGGCAGCACCATGCTCACCTGTACGCCGTCCTACGCTCTTTTTCTGGGCGAGGCCATACACGAGGCGGGCCACAACATCAGGGAATTCCGTCTGCGCGCGGGCTGCTTTGGGGCTGAACCCTGGAGCGAGAATATGCGCAAGGAGATTGAATTAAAGCTCAACATCAAAGCCTACGATATTTACGGGCTGACGGAAATAACGGGGCCGGGCGTTTCCTCTGAATGTGAGATGCAGAACGGCCTTCACATCAACGAGGACCTCTTTTATCCCGAGATTATTGACCCTGTTACGGGCCAGGTTCTGGCCGAAGGCGAAAAAGGCGAGCTTGTTTTTACGACGCTTACCAAAGAGGGAACGCCCCTTATCCGCTACAGAACACGCGACATAACCTGTCTTTTTAGCGAATCCTGCCCCTGCGGGCGCACGACAATCAAAATGCACAGGCTCTTTGGCAGAACGGACGATATGCTTATCATACGCGGGGTCAACGTGTTTCCCTCGCAGGTTGAGCAGGTTCTTATTGCCATTGAGGGCACAGACCCGCACTACCAGATTATCCTCACGCGGGGAGAATCCCACCTTGATGAGATGGAAATCATGGTCGAAGTGCAGGAGAAATTCTTTACGGACGAGACGCGCGGGCTTGAAGTTCTGCGGGCAAAAATAGAAACTGAAATCAGGTCCAAACTCGGCGTACACGCGAAAATAAAACTTGTTGAACCGAAAACCATTGAGAGAAGCATTGGAAAGGCAAAACGGGTGATTGACAAGCGGGTTATCTAAAGGAGGAGTTCCATGATTATCAAACAAATATCGGTTTTTCTCGAAAACATTTCGGGCCGTCTCGCGGAGGTTACGCGCATTCTCGCGGACAACAAAATAAACCTGCGGGCTCTGACCATTGCGGACACTGCGGACTTTGGCATACTGCGCATCATCGCGGTGAAGCCCGACGAGGCCGTGCGGATTCTTACCCAGGCGGGATTTATGGCAAAGGAAACCGATGTCCTTGCCGTGGAGGTGGAAGACAAGCCCGGCGCTCTTGCCGCTGTTCTCGATATTTTCAGCAAAAACAGCATCAATATTGAGTACATGTACGCTTCGCTTGAACGCAGCGCGGACAAGGCTGTTATCGTTATCAAAGTTGAGGACGTGGAGCGCGGCATAAAGGTTGTGGAGGCCAATGGCCTTAAGCCTATTTCCGCGTTTTAACTTTAGGGCGCGGAATTTTCCGCGGCAAAAGCCTCCATATCGGGCGGGAGGGGAGCTTCAAGCGTAAGCGCCTCTCCTGTCCAGGGGTTTTTTAGCTCAAGGCGCAGGGCGTGCAGCATGAGCCTCTTTGCCTTGAGGGGAAAGTCTTTGCGGAAGGCGAAGCGCGTTTCCCCGACAAGAGGATGCCCTGCGGCCTTAAAGTGCAGGCGGATTTGATTTTTTCTTCCTGTTTCCGGCCTCACCTCAACTCGCGCCCAGAGCTTATACTGCGAAAGCGCCCTGTACGCTGTGCGGGCGGTCTCTCTGTCAAGCGAGCGCGTAAAAACTCCTTCGGTTTTCGGCAGCGTTCCTTGCGTAAAAGCGATATAGGTTTTTTTTATTTCGCGGCGGGTAAAAAGTTCCATTATGAGTTTTTGCCGCGCCTTTCCTTTTGCAAAAATAACGAGGCCGGAGGTATCCGCGTCGAGCCTGTGGCAGGGGTGAAGCCGCCACGTAAAGCCCGCCTCCGCGCACAGGGAGTCGAGTATTTCCTGCAGGGACTGGCCGCCCGTGCGCGGGGCGGGAATCGTAAGAAGCCCCGGAGGTTTGTCCAGAACCGCTATATTTTCGTCCTCGTACACGAGCGATATTTTGCCGCCGGAGCGCAAAACTTCGCCGAGATTTCCGGGGGACGCTCCTCGCTGGGAAACTTTCATTGTGGGGTATAGTAAAAATCCGGGGGGAGAAGGTCAAGGAGGACACGGCGCAATTTCAGGGCTCCTGCATTTACTTTTTTTTGAAGATTTATGGCGCATTTTTTGCCCAAAGGGCAAAAAACCGGGCTATCCGCTCCAATTCCTCAAAAAGCCTTCGGCTTTTCTGCGGGATTTCCGCTCCTATCCCTTGCGCGGACGGGGGCTCCGCCCCCGAACCCCCGCCGGGAGGCCGAAAGGCCCCCCCCCAGACCCCCACAAAAAGTTTATATGCGCTGGCCCTGTATTTTGCTCTTGAAAAATGCGCCCTACATCTTCAAAAAAAGTAAATGCACAGAACTCTACCTTCACGCTTCCCGCAGCTTTCCCCCCTCAAGAACAAGAA
>JAITGB010000149.1 GCA_031280945.1 Spirochaetales bacterium | reverse complement strand
TGGTTTATTTGCGCGACGCGAAAATACCGAAGCCCCCCAAAGCCCGACCGTGCTTTTTTTCCCACCGGTAAAAAACGCGGGGGTGCGCCCAAATTCTTCTTCTGAAAAAACATGGGCTGAAACCTGAGGCGGGGGCTTTGAGGCATTGAATTTCCCTTGATGGTGTGCTACAAGGTATGGCATACAAAAAATTATGAAAATAGAACGCAGGTTTACACAAAAAGGTCATGACCCCTACGAGGGGATAAAGTGGGAGGAGAGGGTTTCTGAAATCAGGAATCCGTCTGGCGAGGTTCTTTTCCGGCAGGAGGGGGTTGTTGTTCCTTCGCCGTGGTCGCAGATGGCTGCGGATATTTTGGCGCAGAAGTATTTCCGCAGGGCTGGGGTTCCGCGGGGGGACGGCGGCACGGGGGGGGAGAGCGATGCGCGGGAGGTTTTTCACCGTCTTGCCCATGCCTGGAGGGTGTGGGGGGAGCGCGCGGGCTATTTTGACGGGGGGGAGGACGCGGAGGCTTTCTATTGCGAGGCCCTGCGTATGCTTGCCTCTCAGATGGCGGCGCCGAATTCTCCGCAGTGGTTCAATACGGGCCTCTATGAGGTGTACGGCATTAAGGGGCCGCCCCAGGGTCATTTCTACGTTGAGCCTGCCTCGGGCGAGGTGCGTAAGTCCGAGAGCGCCTACGAGAGGCCCCAGCCCCACGCGTGTTTTATTTTGAACGTTGAGGATGACCTTGTAAACGAGGGGGGCATCATGGACCTCGTAAACCGCGAGGCCCGGCTTTTCAAATACGGTTCGGGTACGGGGAGTAATTTTTCGCGCTTGCGGGGCGAGGGTGAGTCTTTGAGCGGGGGGGGGATTTCTTCGGGGCTTTTGTCTTTCCTGAAAATAGCGGACCGCTCGGCGGCTGCCATAAAGAGCGGGGGTACGACGCGGCGGGCGGCCAAGATGGTTACTCTGGACGCGGACCACCCGGACATAGAGAAATATACGCTGTGGAAGGCGGGCGAGGAGTACAAGGTTTCGGCTCTGGCTGCGGGCAGCTCCGCGATTAACCGCCACGCCAAAAAGATTTCGCAGGCTGTGGCGGCGTTTGCGGCGTCCGGCGTGTCCGGCTCTCCCGCGTTGGCTTCTGATGCGGAGGCGGAGGCGCGGTTTGACCCGGAAAAAAACAGTTACCTGAAAAAGGCTCTTCTTGCTTCTTTACGGGACGGGGTTCCCGCGGCCTACCTCTACCAGTACGTGCGGCTTTTGAAGCAGGGGATTGACCCGGGCGAGCCTGTTCTTTACACAACGGACTGGACGGACGAGGCCTATAACACGGTGAGCGGGCAGGCTTCGAACAATTCGGTGCGTATCAGCGAGGCTTTTATGGCTGCTGTGCGCGATGACGCGGACTGGAACTTGACCGCGCGCACAGGGGGGGCGGTTGTAAAAACAGTCAAGGCCCGCGCCCTGTGGGACGAGATTTGCCGGAGCGCGTGGAAATGCGCTGACCCTGGGCTTCAGTTCCACACGACAATCAACGAATGGCACACCTGCCCCCAGGACGGGGAAATACGGGCTTCAAACCCTTGTTCGGAATATATGTTCCTTGACGATACGGCCTGTAACCTTGCGTCCCTGAACCTTATGGCCTTTTACGATATGGAAAGCGGGGTTTTCCGCATTGAGGATTTTTGCCACGCCATAAAGATTTGGACTTTAATCCTTGAAATCAGCGTTGTTATGGCGCAGTTTCCGAGCAAGGCCATAGCCCAGAAAAGCTACGATTACCGCACTCTTGGGCTGGGCTACGCCAATCTGGGGAGCCTTCTTATGGTGATGGGCCTTCCCTATTCAAGCGGGGAAGGGAGGGCGCTCGCGGCTTCCTTAACGGCGATTTTAACAGCCGAAGCCTACGCCGCCTCCGCCCTCCTTGCGCAGGATTCAGGCCCCTTTGCGCGTTTCGCGGCGAACCGCGAAGCCATGCTCCGCGTGATTCGTAACCACCGGAGGGCGGCATGGAACGCGGAAGCCTCTGAGTACGAGGGCCTGACGGTTTTTCCCGAAGGAATCTCTCCTTCTCACTGCCCTGGCTATCTTCTTGAAGCCGCGCGAAAGAGCTGGGACAGGGCCCTCCAGTTGGGCGAGAAGCACGGCTACAGGAACGCTCAGGTTACGGCCATAGCGCCTACCGGAACCATCGGCCTTGTTATGGACTGCGACACAACCGGAGTAGAGCCGGACTTTGCCCTTGTAAAGTACAAAAAACTCTCTGGCGGCGGCTCGTTCAAAATTATAAATCAGTCTATCCCGCCGGCCCTGAAAAAACTCTCCTATACAGACAGCGAAATCGCGGAAATTACGGCCTGGTGCCGGGGACACGGAGAGCTTCCGCCTACAGGAGAGCTTTCCACGGCAAGCCTCAAGGAAAAAGGTTTCGGCAAAAAAGAGCTTGCGAAAATCGCGGAAAGCCTGAAAACCGCTTTCTCCCTCGAAGCCGCGTTTCAGCCCGGGCTTTTCAGCCGCGATTTTCTGGAAAACAAACTCGGCCTTGCCCCGGAAAAACATTCCGTGGCGGGATTCAGCCTCCTCCGGGCCGTGGGGTTTACAGCCCGGCAGATAGAAGAAGCGGACGCCTACGTTACCGGAACCCTCGGCGTTGT
>JAITGB010000109.1 GCA_031280945.1 Spirochaetales bacterium | reverse complement strand
TAATTTACGCTCTTTTTGGGGGCGGGCTTCCGGGAATGCTGGGGCATAGGGGCTATAGTTTTGCGCGGGTTATCATAACTATTTTCAGCGACCAGGGTATTTACGGGACTCCTATTGGGGTGTCGGCGTCCAACGTGTATCTTTTTTTGCTGTTCGCGGCGTTTCTGGGGGCGTCAGGGGCGGACAAGGTTTTCCAGAATATAGCGATAGCCCTGACCGGAAAAAAGCGCGGCGGCCCGGCGAAAATGGCTGTTGTGGCGAGTTGTCTTTTTGGGAGTATTTCCGGCAGCGCTGTTGCCAACGTGGTTTCTACGGGGGCTTTTACGATTCCGCTTATGAAGAGGCAGGGCTATGCTCCGCGTTTTGCGGGGGCTGTTGAGGCTGTGGCTTCGACGGGGGGGCAGATTATGCCTCCTATTATGGGAGCTGCGGCTTTTATTTTAAGCGATATAGCGGGAACTCCCTACGCGGTGGTGTGTATCGCGGCCCTCCTGCCGGCGCTTATGTATTACCTGACTGTTTTCAAAATGGTTGACCTTGAGTCGGTCAAGCACAATCTGCTTGGGCTTCCGGCTGAGGAGCTGCCTACGCTCAAAGAGGCTCTGAGGGGCAGTTTCAAACTCGTTTCGTCCCTGGCTGTTCTTCTTGTTTTTCTTTTGGGTCTTGAAACAACACCCATGCTGGCGGCGATTTACTCTATGGCTGTGCTTGTTGTAACGGGGGTTCTGGATGGTAAAGACCGTTTAACGCCGGGGCGTTTTCTTGCGGGTATAACGCGGGCTGCGGCGAGTATGCCGCAGGTTGTGGCGGCCTGCGCTTGTTCGGGAATCGTTACGGGTATGTTTGCCCTGACGGGGCTGGGGCTTAAATTTTCGGATTTTATCATGCAGCAGGCGGCTTCGAGCATTATTTTGAGCCTTATCCTTTCGATGTTTATCTGCATTATTCTTGGTATGGGGCTTCCGACTACGGCTTCCTACATTATCTGCGCTACGGCAATTGCGCCGGCTCTTATCAAGATAGGGCTTCCGCCTCTTGCGGCTCATCTTTTTCTTCTCTACTTCGCTTCAATTTCGGCTATCACGCCGCCTGTTGCGGTGGCTTCCTACGCGGCTGCGAGCATTGCGGGGGAGAATCCCCTCAAGGTGGGCCTTACTGCTGTTCTTCTTGGAATTGCGGGTTTTGCGCTTCCTTTTACTTTTGTGCTCAATCCTGATTATCTTCATTTCGGGTTTGACCTTACCACTTTGTTTACATGGATTTCCGCGGGCGTTGTGTGTTACTCAGTGGCGCTTGCCATACAGGGCTATGTGGAGGAGAAAATTACTCTCGTGGAGCGGCTCCTCTACTGTCTTGTAATCGGAACGGCAATCCGGCACGATGTGTATATGTCTTTGTTTGGCTGGATTCTTTTTGCTGTGATGTTTTTTGGGAGGAAGTGGCAGTTTGCGAGGAAAAAGAGGGCGGCGGGGTGAAGTTTGGGGGGTGTCACGCGGTTTTGGGCTCCAGACGTATACGCAGGCCCAGGGTATCAAACAGCTTGAAAACCGTTTTGAAAGCCGGGTTTCCTTCGGGGGACAACGACTTATAAAGGTCCGCGCGGTCAATGCCAAGTTCTTTGGCAAGCTGGGCCATGCCGTGTGAGCGGGCAATATGCCCCAGTGTGCTGAGAAGAAAATCAGGGTCATTCTCTTCCAGAGCGCCCTCAAGAAACGCGAAAACATCTTCTTTGGTTTCGATGATTTCCGCGGGGTCCCAATCGGACAGGGTTACTTTTTCGCTTGTGGTATTTTTCATGCTATTCCTCCTCAGCGGATTTATATTTTGCCGATAACGTTCTGGCTCTTTTGATGTCCGCCTGCTGGGTGGTTTTATCGCCGCCGCACAGCAGAATAATAATTTCTTTTCCGGTGTCCCTGTAATAGACACGATAACCGGGGCCGTAATCGATACGCATTTCCGCAATGTCGCCCAAAAAGCGGTTGTCGCCAGGATTTCCGTTTGCAAGTCTATCAATCCTCTTGTATATACGGAATCTGGCCTGGCTATCCCGCAGGTTTTTTAACCATCTGATAAATTCACCGGTTCTGCGGAGCTTCTTCATGGTTATAGTTCAAACTGTGGTTTACAGGTTGTCAAGCGGTTTTGGGCTCCAGCCGGAGTTGCAACCCCAAGACATCAAGCAGATTAAGTACGGTCTCAAAAGAAGGGTTACCATTGGGGGAAAGAGACTTGTACAATCCCTCACGGGTTACACCGAGTTCTCTGGCTATTTGGCTCATCCCCTCAGAGCGGGCCAGAGCGCCGAGGGTTTCAAAAAGAAATCCTGTGTCCTTTTCCGCGAGGGCGACTTCCAGAGAGACCGCAATATCTTCTTTCGTTTCAAGCACTTCTGCCAAGTCCCAATCGGCTACGGTAACTTTTTCCATTTTATTCCTCCTCGTCTTGCTCTGATTATAATGTAAACTATGGTTTACAGGCTGTCAAGCGGTTTTGGCGAAAGCCGCATACTTTAGGGCATAGGGTATCAAACAGTTTGAGAACGGTTTTGAAAGACGGGTTTTCCGCGCCCGGGGGAATGTTTTATGGAGGCAAAGGTTGGCATGGGTATATAAGCGGCAAGCAAACTGATGCAAAGGTTCCGGGGGAGGGCTCCGGCCGCCGCGCGGAGCGCGGCGGGAGAGGCAGGCCCGCGCCGCGAAGCGGCGCGGGTTCCGGCGGGGCGGAGCCGCGCCGGGGCCCTGGGCGCTCAGGGGTTTCGGGCGCGATAGCGCGGCGCCGGATT
>JAITGB010000090.1 GCA_031280945.1 Spirochaetales bacterium | reverse complement strand
AAGGGGCGATTTATCACGCCGGCCCCATCATCCGGCCCCTGGAAGCGGACAAATTCCAGATGGTTTCAATCGGCGCCACTACCAGTATGCGGATGGAAAAATTCGAATACGAATTTGTTAAGCAAACCGGCGTGCGCATCATCGTGGGAAAAGGCGGCATGGGGGAAGGCACACAAAAAGCCTGCGCGGAATTCAAGGCCCTCCATGTGGTCTACCCCGCCGGCTGCGCGGTATGCGCCGCTACTCAGGTAGAGGAAATAGAGCAGGCCCAGTGGCGGGACCTGGGAATGCCGGAAACACTCTGGGTCTGCCGCATCAGGGAACTGGGCCCCCTCATCGTGTCCATTGATATCTACGGAAACAACCTGTTTGAACAGAATAAGGTGATTTTTAACCGGCGCAAGGAAGAAGCCTACCGCGAAATCGCGGGGCAGGTTTCTTTTATCAAATAAGAGGTTCTCATAAACCGTTCATTTCTTAAGGAGGAATGTAATGAAAAAATTGTTAAACGTCAGCGTAACGCTTCTGGTTACAGCCCTGATTTTTACAGGCTGTAGCAAAGCCGCTTCTTCAGGCAGCGGGACTGCTTCGCCGGAGCAAAAGGCGGTTACCCTTTCACTGAATCATGTGGGAGCTGCCAACCATTTTTATCATGGCGGGGCGCTTAAGTTTGCGGAACTCATGAAGGAGGCTAGTGGCGGCGCTGTTACCGTTGACGTGTTCCCGGCTTCCCAAATCGCTTCCGGTGCGAAAGCCATTGAGTTTGTTCAAATGGGAACCCTTGACCTGGCCCTTGAGTCTACCATGGCTCTTGAAAACTTTGTTCCCGAAGCGGGAATTTTGAATCTGCCCTTCGTGTTCAAAACCAAGAAAGACGCTTTCCGTATTCTTGACGGAGATATTGGCAAAGAACTTGAAAAGGCCGCGGAAGCGAAGGGCTTTAAGATTATTGCCTGGTGGGACAACGGTTTTAGGGCTATCAGCAATTCAAGCCGGCCTGTCAAACGCCCCCAGGACGTTAAAGGACTCAAAATTAGGGTTCCTGAAAGCAAGGTTTTTATAGAGACCTTCCAGATTTTGGGCGCGGTTCCGACTGCCATGGCTGTTGCCGAAGTGTTCAGCGCCTTGCAGCTCCACACTGTTGACGGTCAGGAAAACACTTTGGCCAACTTCATCAATAACAAATACGCCGAAGTAAACAAGTTTGTGAGCGACAGCCGGCATATTTACACTGCCGAACCTCTTATTATGAGCCTGGGCAAATTTAACGATTTTCCGAAAAACATTCAGGACGCGCTGCTCAAAGCTGCACAGAAAGCCGGAGAGTACGAGCGCGAACTTTCGCTCCAGACGGACGAAAAAGACATCGAAGCAATCAAGGCGGCGGGCGTCCAGGTAGACAACCTCACGGATATCAATGAGTGGATTGCGGCGGTGCAGCCGGTTTATAAGAGTTTCCCCCAGTTTGATTCCCTCAGGCAAAGGATTCAGGCGGAGCAGAAATGACCATCTCAAAGCAGGTCGAACAATTTTGGAAAATTGTCGATACGCTCTTTTTCTGGCTGTCGGCCCTTACCCTGGGGGGAATGACTGTTCTCATTTTCACCCAGGTGCTTTTCCGGTATGTGTTCAATTCGCCCCTTGCCTGGACAGAAGAACTGGCCCGCTTTCTTTTTATCTGGATGACTTTTGTAGCCGGTGTCGTGGCCGCCCGGCGGGGAGGGCATATCGGGGTTGAGCTTATCGTCAATAGGCTTTCCTCACTCAGTAAAAAAACAGTAGGCGTATTTGCCCATTTGGTTTCCGCGCTGTTCTTCGGCATAATTTCGTTCTATTGCGTTTCACTTTGGGACAAGCTCAGTTTACAACTTTCTCCGGCTCTGCAACTTCCCCTGTCCTATGTATACCTGGGAATCATTCTGGGCAGCGTTTTCATGGGGCTGCACTACCTTTGGGCCATGACAGCCTTGTGCCTGCCCAAAAAAGAGGGGAGAGACGCCAAATGATTGCGCTTCTGTTTATCAGTTTTTTTGTACTTATGTTTCTCAATATTCCCATAGCGGTCTGTCTGGGAACAGCGGCAATTATTACCATCATCTTCGGAATCAATGTGCCGCTGGTAATCACCGCGCAAACAATGTTTAACGGAATCAATTCCTTTCCCCTTATGGCAATTCCCTTCTTTATTTTGGCGGGAAACCTCATGGGGGAAGGGGGGATTTCCCGGCAGCTCGTAAAATTTATCAATTTGTTCTTCGCGCGGATACGGGGAGGGCTTGCCATGGTTGCTATTGGCGCGTCCATGTTTTTTGCGGCAATCTCCGGTTCCTGCCCCGCCACGACTGCGGCCATAGGGGCGGTCATGGTTCCTGAGATGGAAAAAAACGGCTATGACCGGCTGTTTACCGCAGCGACAGTAGCGTCTGCGGGTACTTTGGGACAGATAATTCCGCCCAGTATTCCTATGGTTACCTACTGCGTCCTTTCGGGTACTTCCGTGAGTAAGCTCTTTCTTACCGGCGTGGGCCCAGGAATTCTCATGGGCCTCTTTATGATGGGGGTCGCGTATTACTATGCGGTAAAACACAGGATAGCCAGGGTTGCGGCGAAGATTACATTCACGACCGTCCTGAAAACCCTTTCAACCAGTATCTGGGCTCTTATTATGCCGCTTATTATTCTGGGGGGAATCTATTCGGGTATTTTTACCCCCACCGAGGCGGGAGCGGTGGCGGCGGTATACGGTTTTTTTGTGGGCGTCTTCGTGTACCGGGACCTCAAGGTGAGGGACATTCCCAGGGTAATCTGTAATTCCGCGGTAGGGGCTGCGGTGATTATGCTTATTATGGCGGTGGTCTCCACCTTCGGCTTTGTTCTTACGCGGGAACACATCCCCCAGAGCATTGCCGAAAGCCTGTTGGCTGTTACGCGAAACAAGTACGTACTGGTCTTTCTTTTTAACATAATCGTACTCATCGCCGGATGTTTTCTGCAATCATCTGCGGCAATCGCGTTATTAACGCCGATACTGCTGCCTGTACTCACCAGCGTTGGGATAAACCCTTATATGATGGGCATTATCTTTATCGTTAATATGGGGATAGGCATGATAACGCCTCCGGTCGGGAGCTGCCTCTATGTGGCCTGCAATATCGCGGGCGTCAAATTTGAGGCTCTGGTGAAAGCCTGCGTGCCGTATTTAATCGTACTTGGCATCGCGCTGCTGATGATTTCCTACATTGAACCAATCGCAATGACCCTCGCAAATCTTGTCGGCGGCTGATGCGGACAGGAAACGGCCTTTACTGCCACTATACAAGAATAGATTGCATGGAGCGTAAAAGGCCCTTTAAGAATATGGGCGCATTTCGCGGGGCGCGTTAGCGGCCATAACAATCCATTCTTCTCGAAAAGCGACCGTACTCGGGCGCATCTTTTCGGGCAGAGCCCGAAAAAACCCTTAGCCCGATAAAACGCGGATTTTAGCTATACGCATAATCAGGCTAAGTGCGTCATACCAACAATACGCGGCTGTAGCCCTAACCCGCGTTTTTGAGGGGGGCTATCCGCTCCCGTTGTCCGCTTCTATCCAGGCTGCATGGACGAGCAGCAATCCGTAAGGATTGCGAGCAGTCCCTTGCGCAGGTAAGAAACCTCCTGGCTACTTTACACTTCCCCCGGCCTTCGCTATGCTGTCGGGAGTCTATAACCCTTCAAAACGGAGCCTCTGTGTTTCTTAAAAGTGTTGAACTGTTTGGATTTAAATCTTTTGCGGACAGGAGCCGCATTGAGTTTACGGATGGGATTTCGGCCCTGCTGGGGCCCAATGGCTGTGGGAAGAGTAATGTCGTTGATGCCATAAAGTGGGTCTTAGGCGAGCAGGGGGCGAAGAGCCTGCGCGCGGACAAGATGGAAGACGTTATTTTTAACGGAACCGAGACCCGTAAGCCGCTCAACGTGGCGGAGGTGGCTTTGACTCTGGCAAATGAGGAGGGGCGGCTTTCCTACGATGAGCCTGAGGTTGTGGTGAAGAGGAGGCTCTACCGTTCGGGGGAGAGTGAGTATCTCATCAACAACAAGCCTGTTCTTCTGCGTGAGCTGCGCGAGGTTTTCTACGATACGGGCATTGGAAAGTCGGCGTATTCGATTATGGAGCAGGGCAGGATTGACCAGGTTCTGTCCAGTAAGCCCGAAGAGAGGCGTCTCATTTTCGAGGAGGCGGCGGGCATTACGAAGTTCAAAATCCAGAGGCAGGAGGCGGAGCGCAAACTTGCGGCTGTTGAGGAGGATATGCGCCAAATCGGGGTTATCATCGATGAGGTAAAGCGCAGCTACGATTCCCTCAAGGCCCAGAGCGAGAAGACCCTGCGCTACAGGGAGCTTGCGGACGTGGGCCGCGCCCTTGAGATTGATATTCAGCTTCTGCGGCTAAAGGATTTTCTTGAGGCAAAGGCGGGGAAGGAGAAAAGCCTTGAGGAGAGGACGAAGCGCAGGGACGCTATCAAAGAAGAGATTGACGGCATAAACGGGCTTTTGCAGGAGAATCTTGACGTTGTAAACTCTATGGAGTCGGAGCTTGTTGAGAAGCAGAAAAAGATTTACGGGATTGGCGTTGAGAAGCAGAGCCTGGAAAACGAGAGCCGTATGCTGGCGGAGCAGCTTTCCGATTTTGAGGCCCGCATTGTCGCGGACGAGGCGCGGGAGAAATCCCTCCAGGAAAAAATAGCGGGTGTTGTTCTGGAGGCGGGCCAGAGGAAGAAATCTCTGGAGGAGGCCAGGGCGGGGCTTCTTGAAATCGGCAAAAATATAGGCGAGTTTGAGGAGTCTGTGCGCAGCGCTGAGGGCCATATACGCGAAAACGAGGCTTCCATACGTTCCCGTGAGGCGGAGATTCACCACCTTGAGGAGGAGGACGAGACCTTGAGGGGGGAACTGCGGGGCCTTACCGATACAATCGTTGAGGAACTGGACCAGAGATTAAAGGATTCGGGGTATTCTTCCCGCGAGAGGGCCCGTACGGAGGCGGAGCTGGACGCTCTTATTGAAAGCCTCCGTATTCAGCTTGACGGCGGGGTTAAGCTCCTTGAGGACGCCCTGCGCGTGGGGGGGGCTGGAGCTTCGGGTGGTTCAGGCGGCGGGGTTAAAGCTCTTGAGGCTGTTCTTGAAGCCTGCCGGGAGCTTTTTACGAAGATTGCGGGACTTGGCCAGAAGTTTGGCGAATACAAGAGACTCTCGCCGTCTTTTATCGATGAGTTTCTCGCCCCTGAGGGCATTATTACCCAAAAGAGGGGAATCGATAACCGTATCCAGGAGAATCTGGGGAAAATCCGCGAAAACAGGAATACTATACGCTCCCTGCGCGAGGAAAACGCTGCTTTGAGCCTCAAAATCGATGAATACCGCAAGACCCTTGAGGAGCTGCGCCTGGGCAGGGAGCGCATAAAGACAACGATTGCGGGGGAGGAGGAGAACATCGTCCGCCTTGAGCGGGAGGAAGAGGCCCAGAGGCGTATGCTGACGGAAACGGCTCAGGATATTGCGCGCCTGCGCGAGAGAATCGGGGAGGCGGGTCAGAGGCAGGCGGAGATGAAGGAAAAAAAGCGGGCCTTTGAGGAGGCGGAGAAACTGACCCGTAAGGAGCTTGCGAAACTCGAGGCTTCGATTTCCCTGCGCAATCAGGAGCAGCTTGCAAAGGAGAAAAAGCGTCAGGCCCAGATGGAGGAGCTTGCGAAGACTCAGCTTGCCCTGGACAAGCTGCAGATTGATTTAACGGAAATAAATACGGATATTCGTAACGTGTACGATAATTTTCGCGAGCGTCATTCCCGCGAGCTTGCGGACTTTGAGAACCGGATTTACGAAATCACAACTCCTGTGAAGGATTTGCGGGACAGCCTCATGGGGCTCCGGGAAGAATTGAAGAAGCTGGGCCAGCCGAACTGGGCGGCTCCTGAGGAATTCTCTGAGGTGAAGAAGAGGTACGAATTTCAGTGCGGCCAGCTTGAGGATGTGAAAAAGAGCAGGGAGGACCTTGAGAGGGTTGCGGTCCAGCTCAGGAGCGCTTCGGAGGAGATGTTTCTTTCCAACTACAAGAAAATCCGTACGAA
>JAITGB010000077.1 GCA_031280945.1 Spirochaetales bacterium | reverse complement strand
GCCAAAATCCCTGTGCCCTTTAGAGCGTCCACCTGCACGCCCAGATTCCACGGAAAAGCCACAACAGCGCGAAACCCGAACCTCTTCGCATCCTCGCAGGCGCTAAGCGCCTCCTCGGGTCCCGCGCTCAGCGTGAGCGCCTCCGAATAATCAACACAGCTTACAAGTTTCTTGATTTCCTCAGGCTTTACATTCCACATACACGCCTCCGTAGTTGATAGACAGCAGCACAAGTATACGGGAGGCAAACTTAACCTGTCAACGCGCAAGGTTGACACGACCAAATCACACTATTACTATGGAATATACGCTATGGACTTGAACAACTGACAGGAACCAAATTCCGGTACAAGTTCTCACCAGCACTATCTGGGGCAAAAATTACCTGTAATACGGGAGTGTGAATATGCGTGAAAAAAAACAATCGTTGGCCACAAAGCTGATTGCCCTCACCGTTTCAGGAGCGTTCGGAATAACGCTGCTCTTGTCTATCCTGTTCATTCGGGAATTTCGCTCGGACGCCGCCGTGTCCGCCGAACGCTTCATCAAAGAAAGCACCCGCAGCCTGACAGACCGGATAGCCTCGCAGCTTCAAGAGAGGGCTCTCCTCCTGGAATTCTCCGGCGCAAACGCGCTGCCCCTCATACAACGCGCCGCCGCCTCCGAAGAAAACCGACTCGCGCTCCAGAGCTATTACGAAAAGATGGCGCAAAGCCTCCCCGGCGTACTGTCCCTGTTCGGCTCCAGCGCCGGACGCTGGACCGAACAGGGCAACTTCTTTGTATCAGGCGACGGCTGGTACCCCGCTCCTGATTACGACAATACAGCAAGAAGCTGGTTTACAGTCGGAATTGCCGCAGGAGGGCGCGTTGCCTTCACCGCCCCCTACCTCGATATGGTAACAAAAACAACTACCGTGGCCCTGACGAAAACGGTGTTCGACGAAAAAGAAAAGCCGGTTGCGATAATCGCGGAGGACATAAGCATCAATACCCTTGATGAAATGGCAAACGCCCAGGCCGCGATTCCAGAAATAAAGAGCTACATCCTCCACCCTTCGGGGCGCTACATATCAAACCCGGACCCCGCCGCCGTTATGGAAAAAGATTTTTTTTCCGATTACAACCTTGAAAATTTCAGAGACAGCGTTATCGGCTCCCAATCGTTCTTCGCAACAGACGGCAATGTGTTTATCTGCTCCGAACCCGTCAGCATCGCAGGCTGGAACCTGGTGTCCATTATTCCCGTGGGCGCGGTGTTCGCCAACGCGGACCGCGTTACCCGGAATTCGCTCATCATATCGACGGCAACGCTGCTCCTTTTTGCGCTGGCGCTTTCCCTTGTAATCAGGCGCATCATCAGGCCCATTAAAGCGGTGGCGGAACAATTAAAAGATATTTCCGAAGGAGAAGGAGACCTCAGCTGCTCCGTCAACATTAACTCCAAAGACGAAATCGGCGCTCTTGCCCGTTATTTCAACCTTACCCTGGGGAAAATCCGGGACATGATAATCACAATCAAACAGCAGGCAGTAAGCCTCTCCGACATCGGCAGGGAACTTGCCGAAAATATGACAGCGAGCGCCGCCTCTATCACCGAAATTACAGCCAACATACAAAACATCAAGGGCAGGGCTATAAACCAGTCTGCCAGCGTAAGCGAAACCCACGCAACTATGGAGCAAATTACCGTCAATATAGACAAACTCAACGGCCATGTGGAACAGCAAACCTCCAGCGTGGCCCAGTCTTCTTCCGCCATTGAACAGATGCTTGCCAATATTCAGTCCGTTACAACAACCCTCATCAAAAACGCCGATAACGTGAACGGCCTTATGGAAGCATCCGAAATAGGCCGTACCGGCCTGCAGGAAGTAGCTACCGACATACAGGAAATAGCACGGGAGTCCGAAGGGCTCCTGGAAATCAACGCCGTTATGCAAAACATAGCCAGCCAGACCAATTTGCTGTCGATGAACGCCGCCATTGAAGCCGCCCACGCAGGAGAAGCGGGAAAAGGCTTTGCCGTAGTAGCCGACGAAATCCGCAAACTTGCCGAATCTTCCAGCGAACAGTCAAAGACAATCAGTGCGGTTTTGAAGAAAATCAAAGAGTCCATAGACAAAATCACCGCCTCCACCGGCAACGTACTGAATAAATTCGAAGCCATCGACAGCGGGGTGAAAACCGTATCCGACCAGGAATACAATATCCGTAACGCCATGGAAGAACAGGGAACCGGGAGTAAACAAATTCTCGAAGCCATAGGACAGCTTAATGAAATCACCCACCAGGTAAAAGGCGGCTCCGAAGAAATGCTCCAGGGCAGCAAAGAAATAATTCAGGAAAGCAAAAATCTGGAACTCGTTTCCCAGGAAATCACCGGCGGCATGAACGAAATGGCCACAGGAGCAGAACTGATTAACACGGCGGTAAACCGCGTAAACGAATTAAGCAGTCAGAACAGGAACAACATTGACGTATTGGTGCAAGAGGTTTCAAGGTTTAAGGTTTAAGAAAACCTCAAGGCGTAAGGCAAACAGCAAATCCCCCAGCTCCTCAAGGCATAGCAGCTTAAGACCCCGGAGCAAACGGATTTTTGGCCTCAGCCTCCCCGCCCGCCTTCTCCTCCGGCAGCCTGAGGGCAGGAGAAAGAAACCTCCCCGTATCGATTTTTCGCGCGATAAAAGCAACAACCTTTTTGTGGACAAAATACGTTACGGCGACCGAAACCGCAAACATCACGCACACAGCAAGAACGTTTACCCCCTTGGGAAAAAACCGCCCCACAGCCAGATGATACACCGCAAAGGCAAACAGAAAAAGAAAAGCCATAAAAACAAGATTAATCGCGCTCGCCGCGACAATGAAAAAAAACGTATTGGCCCTTTTATTCATGCGAACCCTGTGAACCCGCAGAGCCGTCCGCACCGCCCGCGCCTTCCGCTTCCGGCCCAGTACCCCTTGAATCATGCCCACTAGCCGCAGTGCGGGACGTCCCCCTGTGCCTCCCCCCAAAGAACAGCGAAAAAGCCAAAAGAAGACCGCACACAACAACAGAAGAATCCGCAACGTTAAAAGTCGGCCACCTTTCCATACCCAGAAGACCGAAAAACTTCACATCGATAAAATCAACAACCCCCTCAGGCCGGAAAATCCTGTCGATGAGATTCCCGCAGCCCCCGCCCACAATCCCCGCAATGGCCCACCGCTGAAGCCGCGAAAACTCATCCGAGCGGAAATAGTAGGCCACAAGAACAGCAAGCACAAAAAGCGGAAGAGCCGTAAAAAAAACCTCCCGCAGAGCGTCCGGCATATCCTTTCCCATACTGAAAGCAATACCCGGATTGTTTACGAAAATAAAACGCAGGAAATCGCCGAAAAACTGCGCCCCTATCCTCCCGTGGGGAATAGACAGAACAACCAGCCACTTCGTAAACTGGTCAAGAAGAATCACCCCAAAACTTAAGGAAAAAGGAATCGCCTTGCGGACAAGAGAATCCTTTTCCCCTCTCAAAACTTTTTTCTTTGCCATCAAACCCAATTCTCCTGTACGCTTAAAATTACAACCCCGTAGGAACATCAAAAAATCGCGTCTCGCAGCCCGTATCTTCCCGCGTCTTTTCCGCCACAAGCCGCACGCCCCAGGTCTCCGTCTGGTAGTGGCCCGCAAAAAGAATATTCAGCCCCGCCTCCTGAGCCTGATGATAAACCGAATGGGAAGACTCCCCCGTAATATACATATCAAGCCCCTCGTCCACAGCCTGCAAAGCCTCAAAAGGAGCCCCGCCCGAAACAATACCCACAGAACCCACCTCCGCCTTGCCAAAAGGAAGAAGCCGCGCCAAAGGCTCCGCCTGAGGCCCAAAAAGCCGCCCCGCGACCTCCTCCCGCCCCGTCCTCACCGGAAAACGCCCCTTTACGCCAATTTGAAAACCCTTGTACAGGCCAAAAGGCTCCCTCTCCACAAGCCCCAAGACGTCCGCAAGCCCCGCGTTGTTGCCCACCACAGGGTGCATATCCAAAGGCAGATGAACAGCGTACAAAGAAAGCCCCCGCTCCATAAGGAAGCGCAGCCTCTCGTAGTGTCCCCCGCATACCCGAAGCTGCTCACTCCAAAAAAGCCCATGATGCACAAAAAGAACATCCGCCCCCCAATCCGCCGCAAGCCGGAAACTCTCCATACACGCATCAACCGCAAACGCCGCCTTC
>JAITGB010000061.1 GCA_031280945.1 Spirochaetales bacterium | reverse complement strand
TAGTACCATCACCGCCTGTTACAATACAGGCGCAGTTACGGCAACAAACTGGTATGCCGGCGGCGTGGCGGGGGGCAACGCCAACACTAGTACCGTCACCGACTGTTACAATACAGGCGTTGTTTCGTCAAGCGTCGACTGTGCCGGCGGCGTGGTGGGGGGCAACGCCAGCACTAGTACCATCACCGCCTGTTACAATACAGGCACAGTTATAGGAAGCATCTCTGCCGGCGGCGTGTTGGGGTGGAACAACAGCGGTAGTACCATCACCGACTGTTACAATACCGGCGCAGTTACGGCAGCCAGCAATGCCGGCGGCGTGGTGGCGGCCAACAGCACCGGTAGTACCATCACCGCCTGTTACAATACAGGCGCAGTTACGTCAAACAACAACTCTGCCGGCGGCGTGGCGGGGAGTAACAGAGACACTAGTACCATCACCGCCTGCTACAATACAGGCTCGGTTTCGGCAAGCAACGAGTATGCCGGCGGCGTGGCGGGGCAGAACTACAACAATGGTACCATCACCGCCTGTTACAATACAGGCGCGGTTACGGCAGCCAGCACTGCCGGCGGCGTGGCGGCGTACAACAACAGCAGCGTCATCACCGCCTGCTACTGGCTAAAGCTGACCGTCCCCAACGGCGCCGCCAAAGGCATAGGCGACCCTGCTAGTGATGACGGCGCCGCGCCCTTTAATGGCGCAGGCTCCTGGCCCGAATTTACCACCGATTGGTTGGCCTACAAGTGGACGGCATCCGGTGATGAAAGCCCCCCGTCATCACGGTACTGGAAATCAGTGGGCGGGTGGAACAGCGGCAGCCCGGTCTTTCCCAAACTCTATTGGGAGCCCTGACGCTGTTCGCGGGGAAGAGTTCTCGCGATTTTTGCAGCGTGCGGGCCCGCGCGGGGTTTCCGGGCTCCTCCGGCGCGAAGCGCGGCCTGCAAACCCCGCCGCGCTTCGCGCGGCGCATACCGCCGCCCACTTTCTTAAGGTGTTGACAGTGGGACGGCCCCCCCCCCCTGAGCCGGAGCCATTGGTCTCCGGCTACCCGTTGGCTCCGCCCCATAGCGCCCCGCCTGTAACCCCCAGGCCGCCGCTTCGCGGCTTCTGCGGGCCTGCAAACGCATAGAGCTGCTTTCGCGCGATTGATTGAACGTTTGTTTCGTTGTATGATTGCGGAAAAATGTTTTTCAGTAGGTGTGGCCGCATGAAAGAACAGCCTGTGCTTTTACGGAAACATTCGCATTTTCTCATTCCCTCGCTCTACGCGGCGGCTATGCTGGCGGTGATATTTTCCGTGTGGAGCTGGCAGAACTCTGTGCGGCAGGGCGGGGAGTCGGCGCTGTACCGTAACCTTATGGCGGGGCCGGTCTATGTGCGCCGGGGTTTTGAGCGCGAGGGAATTCTGCGGATGCCTGGGGAGGGGCCGCGGTGGAGGCGTTTTTCAGAGCCGCCTTTTCGTATCATGGAGGCGCCGCTTGCGGGGCTGCCGGAGCGGTCTTTTCTTTCGCCCTGGGGCCGCGATGATGAGGAATTTACTGTTCTTCTTTCTCTTTCACTGGACGCCGGGGCCCTGGCTTTTCTTGAGCGGGAGCCGGGGGTTGTCCCGGGGCTGTTCTTTGCCTGCATAGGCGAGAACTGGGAGATTTATCTCAACGGGAATCTTGTAAAGCGCGAGATGCATTTAGACGGTGAGGGGAGGATTCTTTCGCGCCGCACATGGCGCGATGTGTATTTTCCGGTGGACAGGGCTTTTCTCGTGGAGGGTATGAATGTTCTTGCTCTGCGTATTGTGGGAGACCCGGCCTACGATGGTACGGGGCTCTACTACACTGCGGCCTATTATTTTGACGATTACGGCATTATAGAGAGGCGGCAGCAGAATACTCTCATTACCGCCCTGTGCGGCATCTTCGGTTTTATCGGCGTGTATCATATTCTTTTGTTTTTTTCCGTGCGGCGCAGGCGGGAGTTTACAAATCTTTTTTACGGGATTTTTTCCATTGCGCTGTGTATGCATACCCTGACGCGAAACAGCATTTTGAGTCCTCTTATTGACAATTCCGATGTTATTATCCGGCTTGAATATCTGTCGCTTTTTCTGGCTATACCGATGATGGGTTTTTTCGTGGAATTTCTTGTCCGGCGGAGAATTTCGCGGCCCAATTTGGGGTTTTTATTTTTTAGTCTTTTTCTTGGCCTGACGCAGATTTTCTTCTGCGCGCAGTACGGCGATGAGGTTCTGCAAATCTGGAACTCCTCTACAATGGCTTACTTTCTCTATATGTTTGGCTACGATATTATCTATCTGTATTTTTACAAAAACAGAAAGCGCGGCGCGGACAAAAAAAGAGAGGACCCTTCGGGGCTGCCGGCAAGTTCCATTGTTACGATTATGCTCAGTCTTATCATCAATCACGCTTCGGGGACTTTTGATGTTCTTGATGTCCTTTTCTTCCACAGGTCTTTCAATATTTTTCAGTACAGCGTGTTTGTGGTAAATATAGGAATAGCTTTTACCCTTTCGCAGTGGTTCAGCGGTCTTTTTAGCAAGCTGGAGAGGTCGCATTCACGGCTTGAGGCTGCGGTGCGGGAGCGCACGGAGGAGCTTGAGAGGCAGACTATCATCGCGCTTAAGGCTTCTCACGCGAAGAGTGAATTTCTTGCTGCCATGAGCCACGAAATCAGGACGCCTCTTAACGCAATCATTGGGCTTTCGCAGATAGAGCTTCAGGAGAATCCCCAGGGAAACGCGAGGGCAAATCTTATTCAGATTTACCAGTCGGGCTCAACTCTTTTGGGTATTGTCAACGATATTCTGGATATTTCAAAAATCGAGGCGGGGAGTTTTCAGCTTGTTCCCGGCGAGTACGAAACAGCGTCCCTCATCAATGATACTGTCAACCTCAACAGGGTTCGTATCGGTTCCAAGCCTATTGTCTTTACGCTGGAGCTTGATGCGGGGTTTCCCCGCGGGCTCACGGGGGATGAGATTAGGGTCAAGCAGGTTCTCAATAACGTTCTCTCAAACGCTATAAAGTATACCCGCAAGGGGAGTGTAAACCTTGCCATCAGTTGGAGCAAAATAGGCTCATCGGCTCTTGTGCGCTGCGTTATACGGGATACGGGCATAGGTATACGCGAGGCGGATTTGGAAAAACTCTTCGCCGACTATACGCAGCTTGATACCAGGGAAAACAAGGGTATCGAGGGGACAGGGCTGGGGCTTGCCATTACGAGGAAGCTCGTGGAAATGATGGGCGGGAGGATTACCGTACACAGCGAATACGGCAGCGGGAGCGTTTTTACCGTGGAGATTATTCAGGGTATTGCGGACGGGCGGCCCCTGGGCGAACAGACGGTAGAGAGCCTAAAAAACTTTCACTACAGTAATTACGAAAAGAAAAAGGAAATCCTCCGCGCGTGGATGCCCTACGGGAGGGTTCTTGTTGTTGACGATATGCCGGTAAACCTGCAGGTAGCGCGGGGGCTCCTCGCGCCCTACGGTCTTCAGGTTGATACTGCTTCTTCCGGCAGGCAGGCTGTTGAGATTGTGCGGGGGGGAGAGCCCAGGTACGACCTCATTTTTATGGACCACATGATGCCGGATATGGACGGCATAGAGGCGGTGAGCGTTATCCGGGGGGAAATCGGAACCGACTACGCGCACAATGTGCCTATTATAGCCCTTACCGCAAACGCGGTTATAGGAATAAAGGAAATGTTTCTCTCGCGGGGCTTTAGCGGCTATATTTCCAAACCCATTGACGTTACGCACTTAAACGCGGCCCTCAATATTTGGGTGCGGAAGTCTCAGGAGAACGCGGCTTCCTTCCAGACGGACGCGGATGCTCCCGCTCCGGGGGGCGGGGAACACGGGGAAGGTCCGGGCGTTCTTGATGGTTTTTCGCTAGACGGAGTGGACCTTGCTCAGGGAAAGAAGCAGTACGGGACGGAGGCTGCGTATCTTGATGTTCTTCGCGCCTACACTGTTCATACTCCGCCTGTTCTGGAAAAATTAAAGTCCCTTTCGCGGGATACTCTTTCCGAATACACGACCCTGATTCACGGTATCAAGGGTTCGAGCTACGGCGCGGGGGCCTACGCTGCGGGAAGAAAGGCCGAAGAACTTGAGGCGGCTGCCCGCGCAAAGGATTTTGACAAGCTTTTTGCGGAGAATGGCCGGTTTATCGAAATGGCCGGCGGCCTCCTCGCGGCCATAGAAGATTTGCTGCGCAGGGTTGCACAGAGCGGCGAAAAAAGGCCCGGGGGAACCGCGCCGGACAGGGTTCTTCTTGAAAAACTACTGGAGGCGGCTTCCCGTTACAAAACAACGGCAATGGAAAGTATTCTTCGGGAACTTGAATCGCGCGAATACGAAAACGGCGGGGAGCTTGTTACCTGGCTTCGCGCCCACATGGATAATCTTGATTACGGGGCTATACGTGTGAGGCTTGAGGCGGAGTTCCCGCCGCTCAGGCCTTCCTGAAAGCCGCGACCCGGGCCTGTGCTGTTTCCGTCCAGGGGGAGATGCGTCCCCGCCGGAAGAGTTCAAAGCCGAGGGCGGCTATCATGGCGCCGTTGTCCGTACACAGGCGCGCGGAGGGAAAGACGATTTCAAAGCCGCGCTGCGATGCGAGGGCGCTGCGGAGGTAGGAGTTGGCCGCTACGCCTCCTCCTGCCGCGATGCGGCGTATGCCGGTATCTTCTGCAGCGCGAAAGACTCTCGTGAGGAGCATATCTATGGCGGCTTTCTGAAAAGAGGCGGCGATATTTGCGGGGGATTTTTCGCAGCCCGGTACGTGAAACATGTCGAGCTGATTTACCGCGGCGGTTTTCAGGCCGGAATAGGAGACGTCGTAGCGGTGTTCTCCTTTGTGGAGCGAGGGCTGGGGAAAGCGAAAGGCCCGCGCGTCTCCTTTTTGCGCGAGTGCGTCCACTGCTGCGCCGCCGGGAAATCCGAATCCGTAATATTTGGCGACTTTGTCGAAGGCTTCGCCGCAGGCATCGTCCAGTGTTGCGCCGAGGACTTCTATGTCGTCAAAGCTGGAAATTTTTGTAATCAGGGTATGGCCGCCGGAGGCGAGAAGTCCTATGTAGGGGTATTCTATGTCATGTTCAATGTGGGGCGCGTAGAGGTGCGCCCGGATATGGTCGGCTGCGGCAAAGGGGAGCCTGCGCGTGTAGGCAAGGGCTTTTGCAAAGGAGAGGCCCACAAGGAGAGCTCCCAGAAGTCCGGGCCGGGACGTGGCGGCAATGCCGTCAATGGCGGTGAGTTCAAGGCCGGCTTCCTTTAAGGCTTCGCGGTATACGGGAAGAATCATTTCCGCGTGAGCGCGGGAGGCAAGCTCCGGCACAACGCCGCTGTAGGGTTTGTGTACGTCAAACTGTGAGACAATAACGTTACTGAGAATTTTTTTTCCGTCTTCCACAACGGCGCAGGAACATTCGTCGCAGGAGGTTTCGATTCCGAGGACTTTCACCTTAGGGGGTTTCCTCCCCTTCCTGCTCCCGCAGAATTTCCGATACGGGAGAAAACACAAAACCTTTTTTGATGATGGCGGCGTAGGATTCGTGCAAGACTTCGGCGAGGGTTTCGCGCTGGACATGGCCTATCAAAATGGCTGTGCCGTTCTTCTCGGCAATGGCCATTCCCTCCTCAAGGGCGCGGCGTATTGCGCTCCTGGTGTTTTTGTTGTCGAGAAAAACATCCCGTACGCCCCAGGGCAGGCCGGCTTCTAGTGCCATGCGCCCCACCGAAGAGCGGGCTGTGGTAAGCGAATCAATAAAAAAAAGTCCTTTTTCTTTTACGGCGGCAAGAACGTGGCGCATAACTCTTTCGTCTTCCGTGGCGCGGGAGCCCATGTGGTTGTTGACAGCAACTATTCCCGGAAGTGAGTCTATGTGTCCGCGTACGCGCTGTCCAATGGCCCTGGTGTCCAAAGACGTAAGAATCGCGCCGGGGCCTGGGTCTTCGCCGCCCTGAGCTTCCATGGGGAGGTGCAGCATGAGTTCTTTTCCTGCGCTCAGGGTAAGGCGGGCGGCTTCGGCGCTTCCTGCAAGGCCGGGGAGTACGGCTATTGTCAGGCTGCCGGGAAAAGTAAGAAATTTTTCCAGAAGTTCGTTGTGATACCCCGCGTCATCAATAATAATGATGAGTTTTCCTTTTACTGCTGAAGCGGCGGATGCAAGGGAACTGGTTTGTCCTGGGGAGGCGCGGCTTTCCCTTTTGGTGTTGGCAGCGGAGGCGGTCTCCGGCGCGGCGGCGGCAAGGGGGGCGCTTTCCGGGGCAGAAGCGGGCGGCGCTAGGGAGCTGTTATCGTCCGCTGGAACAGCTTCTTGAGCCGCAGGAACGGAGGCGTGTCTTCTGTAGGAATTGCGCGTATAGACGGCCTTTCTGCCGGAGAAGGCCGCGCCGCCTTCAGCCGGGGCAGGCTCTTCTGCCGGAAAGGGCGGCGCGGGCGAAACCTGGGGGGCCGTACAGGAAAGAAGGCCCGCCGCAAAAATACACGCCGCATACACAAAAAACCCGCAGGCATAGAAGCGAATTTTTTCGGAAAACCGGAAGGTGATTATTTTTTTTTCAAACACGAGAACACGAGCGTATGCCAAAAGGCTGTTTTAATCAACAACTCGCGCCCTGAAGGGCAGGGCGGCTGCGTTTGCCGCAACTGTAAAAAATTAAAGTGCGCGAAGCGCAAAGAACCCGTGGGACCCGCGCAAAGGATTGAAGCGGAAATCCCGCAGAAAAACGCCGGGGGCGTTTTTCGAGGAATTGGAGCGGAAAGCCTGGTTTTTTGCGCGAAGCGCAAAAAATGCGCCATGAATCTTCAAAAAAACTAAAGGTAGAGACACTGAATCATAAGTGCGCTGGCCCTGGCAAAAAAGCGGACGAGGGTTTAGCTATACACGTACTCCCGCAGCGGCGAAGCCTCTTCCCGGATTCTTTTGATTAAACGCATTTCTATTTGCCGCACTGTTTCCGGCGAAATGCCAATTTCCGCGGAAATGTTTTTCAGGCTGGGGCGGTTTTCGCCGCAGAGGGTAAAGCGGCGCATAAAAACCTGACGCTCCTTTCCCCGCAGCGTATCCATGAATTTTTTTGCGTCTTCGCGCATGGCCTTTCGCATAAATTTTCTTTCGGGGTCAAAACTGCGGTCCGCGAAGACTTCGTGCAAAGTTCCCGAAACGCCGTTTGCTTCGCTGTCCAGGGAAATCATCACGCTGGGAATAAAAAGGCTGTCCAAAACTTCCTTGCGGCCTACGCCCATACTGCGGGAAAGCTCGTCAACAGAAGGAGTACGCATCAGTTCCTGCGACAGAGAATTTTTCGTTTTTTCAAGCCTGCGCAGTAAATCGTCCTTGCGGTGCGGAAGGCGGATTTGCCTCTGCTTGGTACCAAGCGCGCGGCCAATGCTCTGCTTTATCCACCAGGAAGCGTATGTAGCGAAACGCACTTTCTTTCTGTAATCATATTTTTCCGCCGCGCGCAGAAGGCCGATGTTTCCTTCCTGGATAAGGTCCATGAGGTCCAAAGTACCACGGACAAAAGGCCGCGCGATTTTTATAACAAGCCTCAGGTTTGCCTCAACCAGCTTTTGGACAGCGGCCTCCTCCCCTGCCTCTACGCGGCGGGAAAGTTCAAGTTCTTCCTCAAACGACAGAAGCGGCGTCTTTTTGATTTCCAGAAAATAGCGGTTAAGCTCACCGTTTTTTGCACTGTTATCTCTCTTCATTTTTACCTCGCGGATAATAACAGCAATTAGCGTGCCAAGCCAGACAACAAAAGGGGGGAAGGACTTAGTCCTTGTCATACCAAGACTTATTCCCGCCTCAAAGTGCCGGCAGTGTTTTACAGAATAAAAGTACGTCTATTTTTTCATACA
>JAITGB010000014.1 GCA_031280945.1 Spirochaetales bacterium | reverse complement strand
AAGTTAATGATTGGTTCTGGACTGTATGTGGGGATTCCCATTCTTGACGATATTAAGATGACGTATGGTTCACAGGAATTTACGAGTGAGATGGCAGTCAATAATGATGTTGGTATATTTTTTGATTTGGGATACAAATTTACTATAACCGCGGCGGACAGTATATTATTAAGCATGAGATACAAGCATGGATTAACTACTGTCTACGACACCGACGATGTAATTAAGAATATAAAAATACACAGCTTGTATTTGGTGCAGCTTGCCTATGGAATCAAGTTGTAATGTAGGGTGTAAATGTAAAGGGCGGCGGGGTTTAGCGTTTACGGCCCGCGCCGAAGGCGCGGCGCGGGGGTTATAGGCGGCCCGCCGGAGGCGGGCCGGGCCTTTGGCCTTCCGCGCAAGGGATAGTAGCGGAAAGCCCGCAGAAAGCGCATGGGCGCTTTCGAGGACTTGGAGCGGATAGCCCGGTTTTTTGGGCCGCTGGCCCAAAAAATGCGCCCAAGAGCCTGAAAACTGAAAAGCGCTGCGCCGGCATATTGACACAAATTTGTTCTTGCGATAGTCTTATTGCTTTGCCGGGGAGATTCCCGAGTGGTCAAAGGGGGCAGACTGTAAATCTGTTGTCTGACGGCTTCGTAGGTTCGAATCCTACTCTCCCCATTCAAGCCCTTTCCCCTGGAAGGGCTTTTTTTCTGCGCGCTATTTTCATTATGCGCGCGGTGTGCTATACTGGGGCGGATGCCAATGGATGGGGCTTTTTTTGCGGACGGCCTTAAGTTTTCCTGCACGCGGTGTTCGAGGTGCTGCCGTCATGAGCCGGGTTTTGTTTTTTTGTCCTCGCGGGACCTTGAGCTTCTTGCGCGGGGGCTTGGCGTGGACGGGGGGGAGGTTGTCCGGCTTTACTGCCGCGATGTGCCTGTGGACGGACGACTGCGCCTTTGTCTCACCGAAAAGCCGAATCTGGACTGCGTTTTTTGGGAGAACGGGGGCTGCGCGGTGTATTCCTGGAGGCCCCTGCAGTGCAGGAGCTATCCTTTCTGGCAGTCGAATCTTTCTTCGCGGGAGCGGTGGGAATCTCTGCGCGCGGATTGTCCGGGGGTGGACGCGGGGGAGATGCATGGGAGGGAAGAGATTGAGGAATGGATACGGAGGCGGGAGCGTGAGCCTCTTGTTGTTCGTTCCCAAAACGGTGCGTGACGGAGCTTGATATGCGAGTGAAATTCTGGGGCGTTCGTGGCTCCATTCCGGCGCCTCTTACGCCTTCGGCTGTACGCGAGAAAATCGCGGGGGCTATAAAGAGGGTGCGGACGGCGGACCTTGCTTCGGCGGGGGCGCGTGAGGAATTTCTTTCGCGGCTTCCTTCTTGGCTTTCGGGTTTTGCGGGGGGGAATACGGCTTGCATTGAGGTTTCGCTCAATTCGGGTGAGGTTATTCTTTTGGATGGGGGGTCGGGGCTTCGGGAATATGGCGCGAGTCCTGAGTTTGCGGCGGCTTTTCCTGGGGTTTTTCACATTTTTTTTTCGCATTTCCATTGGGACCATTTGCAGGGGATTCCTTTTTTTCCGCCTCTTTACCGGCAGGATGCTGTTCTTAAGTTTTATAGTCCTGCGGCGGGTTTGAGAAATATGCTTAAACTTCAGATGAAGGAGCCTTTTTTTCCGGTCAATTTTGAGGGTTTGTCGGGGGCGCGGACTTTTTTTGTGCGGTTGAAAAAGTCTCCGTGCGTTGTGGGGGGGGCGGAGATTGCCTGGAAGAAGATGAATCATCCGGGCGGGTGCTACGCGTACCGTATTTCGGAGGGGGGAAGGTCGATTATTTACGCGACTGATTCGGAGCTTATGGAGGGGGATTTTGAGCGTTCCGCGGAGAATACGGCTTTTTTTCAGGACGCGGATATGATTATTCTGGATGCTCAGTATACTTTGGGTGAGGCTGTGAAGAAATTCAACTGGGGACATTCGTCTTTTAGCTTGGCTGTTGATTTTGCTTCGGCGTGGAATATAAAAAATCTGTGGCTTTTTCACCATGACCCTTCATACGATGACAGGAAGCTGGACCTGAATCTGCATACGGCCCGCGGGTATTACAGGCATCTGGGAAAGTCGGGTATGAAAATCTTCCTCGCTGAGGAAGGGAAGGAAGTATATTTCTAAGTATGCGCTGTGATGGTGATGCGGGGTTTGATGTCCGTTTTGAGGGGGGAGAGTGGAGGGCTTTGTACTCTTTTCTTGCCCGGAGGGAGGGGGAGCTGCCTTCGGCGCTTACGGGGTTTTTCCGGCGTTTGGAGGGTTTTGTTTTTGAGAATGTTTCCGCTTTGGAGGCGGAGGAGTTAATAAGGCCTGTGCCGTCTGTATGATTTCCACCTGCTGGTGGGTTTTCTGGAGGGAATAGATGAAAAGAATGCTGCTGGCTTTTCTTTTCTGCGGGGGCGTTTGCGCTCTGTATGCGGATTATAAGCCTGTGCCGGGTACTGAAGACGTGTATGATTTGGTTTCTCCGCTTTTTTTGGCGGGGGGGGCGAGTGTTGTGTCTCAGGAGTCTCCTGCGGCGGATGCTTTGAATCCCGCGGCGGGGGGGCTTTTACAGCGGCCTGTTCTTGAGGCGAGCTATATTGGTCTTGCGAGTTTCCGCGATGACGGCTGGAAGGGTCATGCGGCCAATCTGGGGGCTTCTTTTCCGACCCGCTACGGGGTTGTTACGGGTTCTTTTCAGTTTTTACATTCCCGCCTTGACTATATGGATTTGGGGAACATGGGGACTTTCCGGCTTTCTTTTGCCCGCGATTTGTACCCTGACCTTCTTGTGGGGCTTGGTGTACACGGGACGGGGGGGTCTGGTATGCCGGGGGGAACTTCGGATTTTGGCGTGGCGGCTGATATTGGTTTTTTGCATATTATCGAAGATATGCCTGTTCTTGCGGATTTCCGGTGGGGGGCTGCGGTTCGCAATTTGGGCAAGCCCTATGAGCCTGTGGATAAACTGAACTATCCTGCTCCTTTTACTCCGGCTGTTGGTATGGGCTTTGGGGTGTTCCGCTCGGCGGCTTTTTCTTTTGGTATTATTACGGATTTTTCTTTTCCGTTCTGTCAGGATGTGCGGGCCAATGTGGGGGGGGAGATTGGTATTCAGGACTGGCTGAGTATCAATGTTTCAAGCCGTTTTGATGTGCGGCAGAGAAGCGATGAGGATATTCCCAACCGGAGGCTTGCTCCGGCTTTTGGCATAACTTTTGTTTTTAAGACTGATATTGTTTCGGAGAACCGGATTCTTGATTCTTTTCTGCGCGATAATGAGTGGGAGCGCAGCGAGGTTAAGCCGCGTGTGGCGGCGGGGCCTCTGCACGAGGGTATTTGGGCTGGGGGGCTGGGGGTTACGATTGCGCTTGGCGTAACCGATACTACGCCGCCTGTTATTGATATTGGTCCTGAAGAGGAAATCTATATTTCGCCGAACATGGATGGGGTTTTGGATAACCTTGAGATTCCTCTTTCCATTACGGACGAGCGGTACGTGCGGGAGTATAGGTTTACTGTCCGCGATTCTTCGGGGGCTCCTGTGCGGGTTATTGAAAACAAGGAAAAGAGGCCGGAAAATGAGTCCCTGCGAGGCATTATCGACAGGCTTTTTTCGGCAAAGCATGGGATTGATATTCCTTCGGTTCTGGTTTGGGATGGGATTGGGGATTCGGGTGTTCATGTTCCTGATGGCAATTACAGTTTTACTGTTGAGGCGAAGGACGATAACGGGAACCATTCCATAACTTCGGCGAGAACTTTTGTGGTGGATACTACTCCGCCGGAAATCGTTATTTCTCCTTTGAGCGGGGCGGATTTGATTTTTTCTCCTGATGGGGACGGCAGCAAGGATATTATCCGCATAACCCAGCGGGGTTCGGCGGAGGATGTGTGGGAGGCCAAGATTGTTGATGCGCCGGGCGTTTCGGTTCGGGCTTTTAGCTGGAAGAATTCTTTGCCGGCTTCGGCTGAGTGGGACGGCAAGAATGATGCGGGGGCGGTTGTGCCTGACGGCGTGTATTCCTACCGTGTGAGTTGTACGGACAGGGCGGGAAATTTTTCCGAGGCTGTTCTTGACAATATAATTGTTAATACCCAGACGACGCCTGTTTTCCTGACTTTCGATGCGCCTTATTTTTCGCCCAACGGTGATGGGTTCCTCGATGCTATTGAGTTTTCGGTTCTTATCAATACAACGGAGGGGCTTGAGAAATGGAGGCTTGAGATAAGGGATTCGGCGGGCGGTGTGCGGAAGGCTTTTACGGGAGGCGGGGCTGTTTCTCCGCTCAAGGTTAAATGGGACGGAAAGGGCGAGGACGGGAGCGTTTTCGAGGACAAATATACGGCTCAGTTCAGCGCGGTGTACACCCAGGGTTCGCAGCCGAAGGCTTCTTCGGGAGTTTTTGTTCTGGATGTTTCGCCGCCGGAGGCGGATATAAATGTTTCACCTGTTCCTTTTTCGCCGGATAATGATGGTTTTGAGGATGAGCTTATTATTGGTCTTGCCATACAGGATGCTTCGCCCATACGGGACTGGAATCTTGCGATAAGCGACCGTACGGCGAAGGTTTTCAATTCCTTTTCCGGCAAGGGTACGCCTTCGCGCCGTATTGTGTGGGACGGGCGTTCTTCTACGGGTGAGCTTGTTCTGGCTGCCGAGGACTATCCTTTTGCGTTTACGATTACGGATATTGTGGGGAACACGAGGCGGGTTGAGGGCAAGATTCCGGTTGATATACTTGTTATCCGCGACGGTGAGAGGCTCAAAATTCGGGTTTCCAACATTAACTTTGCGCCGGACAGCGCTATTCTTGTGCAGGACAACAGTGTGAACGGGCAGAAGAATCAGGAAATCCTTGCCCGGCTCGTGCAGGTTCTTACGAAGTACGGCAACTATACTATCGTTGTGGAGGGCCACGCGAATAATGTTTCGGGGACGGAGAGGGAGGATGTTCAGGAGCTTGTGCCTTTGTCGCGGAAGCGGGCTGAGGCTGTGCGCGAGGCTCTTGTTGTGAGGGGGCTCAATTCCCGCAGGATAGAGGCCGAGGGCAAGGGGGGTAAGGAGATGCTCTTCCCGTACAGCGATAAGGACAATAACTGGAAAAACAGGCGGGTTGAGTTTATTCTGATTAAGTGAAGTTCATGGTAAGGTTTTTGTTTTTTCTGTTCTTTTTGGCTTTTTTTCTCGTGGGAGCGGCGTGGTATCTTGATTCTCCGTCCGATGCGCCGGGCGGGGAATCTGTTCCCTTTACGATTACGCGGGGGGAGCCTTTGTCGTCTGTGGCGCGGAGGCTTGAAGAGAGGGGGCTTCTGCGGAGTGCGGAGTTTCTTGTCGTTATGGCGAAGGTGCGCGGAACGGAGAAACTTTTTCAGGCGGGGGCTTTCCTTGTTCCGCGGGGCAAGAGGGCCCGCGAGCTTCACGATTTTTTTATACAGGGTTCGCAGCTTTTGAGGCGCGTTACGATTCCTGAGGGGTATACGCTTTCGCGCATCGCGGGTCTGCTTGAGGAAAACGGGATATGCGGGCGGGGGGATTTTCTTGCTGCTGCTGCGGACAGGGAGTTTCTCCGGTCTTTGAATATCCCTGCGAAAAACATTGAGGGCTATCTTTTTCCCGATACGTACTTTTTCCCGGAAGAATTTCCGGCGCTTCGTGTTGCCCAGGAGCTTACTGATACTTTTTTCCGCAGGGTGCAGGAGATTTATCCGGCCTGGCGGACCCTTGAGCCTGAGGCCCTGCACGGGAAGGTAACTTTGGCTTCGATTATCGAGAGGGAATACCGTGTTCCTTCGGAGGCTCCTCTCATGGCTTCGGTTTTTTACAATCGTCTTGAAGTGGGGATGGCTTTGGGTTCCTGCGCTACGGTTGAGTACATTATAACGGAAGTTCTTGGCAAGCCTCATCCGGGTGTTCTCACCTACAGGGACCTGGAGATTGCTTCGCCCTATAATACCTACATTCACGCGGGGCTGCCTCCGGGGCCTATTTCCAATCCTGGGGAGACTGCTCTTTCTTCGGTGTTCTTTCCGGAAAAGACGGACTACTGGTATTTTGTGCTGAAAGACCCCGCGGAGGGGACGCATTTTTTTTCGCGTAGTCTCAGGGAGCATAATTCGGCGAAAGTTTTGTATCTCAAAAAAGTTTCTTGACTGGTATGGGGAACGGGCTGCGGTGAGAATTCCTGAGAGCGTTATAAAGGAAGTCGCGGAAAAGGCGGATATCCTCAGCGTTGTGTCGAATTATACGGCGCTCCGGCAGCAGGGGGGGCGTTTTTGGGGTTTGTGCCCTTTCCATACCGAAAAGACTCCTTCTTTTACCGTGACGCCGGAGAACAATATGTTCTACTGTTTCGGCTGCCACAAGGGGGGGACGATTTTCAGTTTTCTCATGGAAAAGGAGGGGTTGTCCTTTCTGGAGGCGGTGGAAACCCTGGGCCGGCAGGCGGGTGTCGATGTGCGCCTGGAGGAGGGGATTTCCGGCGAGGAGCTGCGTTCACGGGACGCTCTTACGGAGCTTTTTCGGAGAACCGCGGGCTCTTTTCACTATGTTCTTGTGAGTTCTCCTGCGGGCCAGGCGGCTGCGGTGTACCTTGAACGCAGGGGGATTCGTCCTGAAACTGTTGAGAAATTCCAACTTGGATTTGCGCCCTCCGATGCCTACTGGCTGCATCCTTTCCTCGTCAAGAAGGGGTATTCCGAAGAATTTCTGGCTTCGTCGGGTCTTTTTTCCCGCGACGACGCGAAAAGGGCTTTTTTTGCGGGAAGGGTGATGTTTCCCATTTTTTCGGCAAAAGGAGATGTGATAGCTTTTGGGGGGAGAATACTTGACCCCAACGCTTCCCGCGCGAAGTATCTCAATTCCGGGGAATCCGCTGCTTTCAAAAAGGGGCAGAACCTCTACGGCTTTTTTCAGGCGCGGGCGGCCATCCGCGAGGAGAGAACGGCTGTTGTGGCGGAGGGCTATATGGACGTGATTTCCCTGCATCAGGCGGGGATAAAAAACGCTGTGGCTCCTCTTGGAACGGCTTTTACCCAGGAGCAGGGGAGGCTCCTCCGGCGTTTTGCCGATACGCTCGTCCTTTTTTTTGATTCGGATGAAGCTGGGCAGAAGGCTGTACGGCGTTCCGCGGAAATCTGCGAAGCTCTGGAGTTTGCGATTAAGGTGGTTATGCTCCCGGAAGGCAAAAAAGACCCCGCGGACTTTATCCAGGAAGGCCGTGTTGAAGAGTTGCAAAATATCGTAAAATGTTCTATACCTATACTGGACTATTTCTTGAAAAAATACATGGAAGACGGCGCTCCGGGGGGCGTGAAAAATGAGGAAGCCATACTCAGGGATATTGAGCCCTACATAGGCAGTATTGTATCGCCTGTCCGCAGGGACCTTGCTCTGCGGAGTTTGTCCGAGCTTTTAGGTGTGGACAAAAAAGCTATTGCCGGAGACTTCCGGCGCCGCGCGGTTTCTCCGGTGCGCGCTATACCGGAAACGGAGAAAAATGAGGGGCGTCCGGCCTTGACGCCGGAAATTCTTCTTCTTATGGCGGCCATTGATAACAAGGACGCCTTCTCTACAGTGAGGGCCCGTCTTTCGCCGGAAGATTTTACGGAGGCGGAAACTCGGGCTGTTTTTGTGAGCCTTGAAGACAGTTACAGAAACGGAAACTGGAATACGGCGGCGCTTTTGGAGGCTGTGGAGCATAAGCCGCTCAAAGAGTTTATTGTTGAAAAACTGGCTTCGGGAGAGTTTGCCCAGAACAGGGACAAAATGGTGGGCGATGCAATTAGAAGCATCAGAATTGGGAAGTTTGAACGCGAGCAGAGAGAGGTGGAGCGCCAGTTGAAAAACTTGAATTTTGCGACAAAAGAGAGCGAGGCGAAAATTACCGAACTTCTGGAAACGAAGATGTATCTGGACGGAGAGTTAAAAAAGTTGAAGGATAACCGGGAATGAGTGAACCGCAGAACGACCCGGCGGTCGATAGGCTGTTGGAATTTGCCAAAAATAAAAAAACCATCAGCTTTGACGATGTTTCCGCATATCTGCCGCAGGCGGTCGTGGACCCGGACAAAATGGAAGCCATTATCAGCCTCCTTGCCCGTCATAAAATCCGTATGGAGGGTGAAGAGTTCAAGCCGGAGAACGGGGAGGAAGAAGAGGCTGCGAAGAAGAAGACGGACAAGCGTAAAAAACTTGTCAACACGGATAAAGAATCCGCCATCGACGACCCTATACGTTTATACCTCCGGGAGATAGGCAAAGAAAACCTCTTGACCGCGGAACAGGAGGTTGAGCTTTCCAAAAAGATGGAAGACGGCGGGAATATTATAAAGGACGTTATCAAACATTCGGGTATGTTGATACCGGAGTTTTACTACCTTGCGCAGCGGGCTTTTTCCAAAAAAGACCCCCGCGAGATGAATCTCTCCAAAAAGGAAATATCAGAATACCTGGCCGAGCGCCGCCGGCTTATCCAGTGCTACCGCGAGCCCCTGCGGGAAATAATACCTGACCTCAAGTGCTACATAGAGATAAAACGCAAGGTAATAGCCCACGGGAGCAGCGTTTTTGACGATACGGAGCTTGCCGGGAAAAGGCGGAGCCTTCTTAAAAAATTCAATTCTGTGGCGGTGCAGCAGGAAGAAATTCTGCAGTTCTCCGAAAAATTCCTTACCGCGTCAAAGAAAATCAAGAAGTACAAGCGCGAACAGGAAAAAATCGAGAAACGCCTCAGGGTTTCAACCCTGAGGGAACTGCGCGCGCTGGGCAGGGGCCTCACCCTGACGGACAAAAGGCTGAAAATAGAGGAGGACCTGGGGCTTTCCGCGGACGAAATAAAAGAGGAAATCCGCCAGATTCAAACTACCGAAAAGAAGCTGAAGAACCTTGAATTTGAATTTGAGGACAGCATTGCCAATATCTTAAAACTGGCCAAAGAAATTCTCCGGGGCAAAAACATGATGCAGACGGCCAAGGACAGGCTTATCAAGGCAAACCTCCGTCTGGTTGTCAGCATAGCGAAAAAATATACGAACAGGGGCCTTCACTTTTTTGACCTTGTGCAGGAAGGCAACATCGGCCTTATAAAAGCTGTTGAGAAATTTGAGTACAGAAAGGGCTACAAGTTTTCGACCTACGCGACGTGGTGGATACGGCAGGCGATTACGCGGTCAATCTCCGACCAGGCACGGACAATCCGTGTGCCTGTCCACATGATAGAGCAAATCAACAAGGTTGTCCGTGAGTCGCGCCAGCTTATGCAGGTTTTGGGCCGCGAACCTTCGGACGAGGAGGTGGCCGAAAGGCTGGGCTGGACCGTCAGCAGGGTAAAGTCGGTGAAAAATGTGGCGCGGGAGCCTGTTTCCCTTGAAACGCCTATCGGCGAAGAGGAGGATTCGCTTTTGGGAGATTTCATCGAAGATAAAGACGTGGAAAATCCTTCAAGCCAGACGGCGTTTACCCTGCTGCAGGAACAGCTGCGGGATGTGTTGTCCACTCTTCCTTCGCGGGAGCAGGAAGTGCTGAAAATGAGATTTGGGCTTGAGGACGGGTACTCCTTGACCTTGGAGGAGGTTGGGCTGTATTTTGATGTAACGCGGGAGAGAATCCGCCAGATAGAGGCAAAGGCTCTGCGCCGCCTCAGGCATCCCCGGCGAAGCCGCCGGCTGAAAGATTACTTAGACCATTGAACAAGAGGTTAAACAAGAGGAAGCCATGATTGAGGAAGTGTTTGAAAAACTCAGGAGCCTGCAGGACATCCTTTCCCGCAAGTTCGAAATCGAAACGGAAATACGCGATATTCCCAAAACTCTCGCTACACGGACGGAACTCGTAAACCGCCTGAAAAAATCCTACATTGAGAAGAATGAGCAGTACGAGGATATAAAGCTGCGCATCAAGAACCTCAAAGAAAGGATGGAGGAGGCGGAGGAGAACCGCGAAAAGCTGGAAAGCCAGATGGACGCCATCAAAACCCAGAGGGAGTACGAGGCTTTAGACAAGGAAATCCGCGATGCTTCCGACAAGGAGCTTCAGTTCCGCAAAGACCTGCAAAAGGAAGAAAAGGTTCTGGAGGAAATGGCGCACGCTCTTGAACGGGAGGAGTCTCTTATTAAAGAGCAGGAAGAGGAGCTTGCCGGAGAACAGAAAAACGTCAAGGAAGAGAGCGATAAAAAGCGGAAACAGCTTACCCAGCTCGAAAAGGAAGAAACCGGAATCATTCCGGGGCTTGACGCGGAAATGCTCTTTAAGTTTGAAAGAATTATACGCAGCAAGTCCGGCCTCGGTATAGTGCCGCTTAAAAGAGGCGTGTGTTCCGGCTGCCACATGATACTGCCCATGCAGTTTGTAAACGATGTGCGGGAGGGAAAAAATATTATGTTTTGCCCCTACTGCAGCCGCATACTCTTTTTTCAGGAGGACGGGGAAGAGGTCTTCTACGACGAGGCTGCCGAAGGAATCTTCGAGATGGACGATATGGATGATGATGATTCGGATAACGAATTCCTTGATGATGAAGACATCGCCGATGATGAGGGTGAATCGGACGACGAGGAAGACGGCGGTGAGGAAGAAGTTGAGGATATGTAATTAGCGAGGCAGGCCGGGCCGCCGCTCTTCGTGAAAAACCAAAAGTGTTTCGCGGGAGGGAGGAAAGTCCGGGCTCCGCAGGGCACGGTACCGGGTAACGCCCGGACGCCGGATACGGGAGACCTTCTCCGGCGATAGACAGCGCCACAGAAAATATACCGCGGGCGGCGAGAGCTGTCCGTAAGGGTGAAAAGGCGGCGTAAGAGACCACCGCCTCTTCGGCAACGGGGAGGGCAGGGCAAGCCTTACCGGGAGCAAAGTCAAGAAGCGGAGGGCGGCCCGCCCAATCCGCGGGTAGACTGCGGCATGGTTTTGGCGACAAAACCGGCAGATAGATGACGGCCCCCTGTTCCTCCGGCTTTGGGGAAACGGGGACAGAACCCGGCTTACAGGCCTGCCTTTTTTTATTTCAATCTATAAACCTGAAAAAAGCGTACTACGGCGGGGGCGGGGCTGCAAAATAATCTTTGCGCCGTACCGCGGAGCCGAAGCTGTTCCACAAATTGCCGGAAAGTCCGCCTGAGGGTTCTTCTGTTTTTCTGCGTTCGGCGGAAGCGAGGGCGAGCGGGCTGTTTAAGGGTTTTCCCTGCGCGTCTTCCCGTTCGCGGGGGAGAGCGAGGTTCATAACTTCGCGGACGACTCCCCGCCGGATGTGAGCGTGAATATAGGAAACAGTTCCGTCTTTATCTACCGCGACAACGAGGCCGGTATGCGTGAGTTCATCGTTTCTGAAATTTCCGTCTTCGTTTGCGTCCCAGGTATTGTCCCAGAAAATAATGTCGCCCGGAGCGGGGAGCTTTCTCCTGTGAAGGAGGTTGAGCTGTTTGAGCGTTGCGTACAGCCGTTTTACTCCGTTTCCGGTGAACCGGTTAAAATCGCGGGCGAGGTCAAGCCCTAGTCCTCCGTAAAAGGCGGCCAAAACCGTGCCTGTACAGTCCAGGGTAAATGTTTTTCCGCGAATTTCTACGCGGGAACTTTCGCTCCGGCCCAAAAGTCCTTCGGCTGCGCGGATGATTTTTTCTTCATCCGTTGAAACGGAAAAAGGGGAGCCGCCTTGAGTTTTCCTGAAACTTTTCGGGAACGGGGCGCGTTACGCAGGCTGTTAAAAGAAAAAAACCGAGGGCGGCGAGGATGGGGATTTTCACGGGAAAAACATACTCTGTTGGCGGGGATAAAGCAAGCGGGCGTGTTTACGCACCCGAGCCGCGAAGCGGCGCGGGTGCCGGCGTGGCGCAGCCACGCCGGGGCCGTGGGTCTTAGTCCTGCCCGCCGCCGGAGGCGGCGGGCAGGACTGCGCAAGGGATAGAAGCGGAAATCCCGCAGAAAAGCCGAAGGCTTTTTGAGGAATTGGAGCGGATAGCCCGGTTTTTTGTCCAACGGGCAAAAAATGCGCCCATAGTCTGAATCTTTGAGCTTTCGGCTTGACGCTTGTCCGTTCTTTCTGGTTTAATTATTTTATTTAAGGGACAGGCGGAGGACGTATGAGTGATGGTTTGTGGTCGGAAAAGCAAAAATCGACCTGGAGAAATAAGGTGGGCCTTGCGGAGATGCTCAAGGGCGGGGTCATTATGGATGTGGTGAACGCTGACCAGGCGAAAATCGCTGAGGAGGCGGGCGCGGCGGCTGTTATGGCTTTGGAGAGGGTTCCGGCGGATATTCGTTCTCAGGGCGGGGTGGCGCGTATGTCAGACCCCAAGCTGATTAAGGAGATTCAGGACGCGGTGAGTATTCCTGTTATGGCGAAGTGTAGGATTGGGCATATCGCGGAGGCTCAGATTCTTGAGGCCCTGGGCGTTGATTTTATCGATGAGAGTGAGGTTCTTACTCCGGCGGACGAGCAGTTTCATGTGTACAAGCACGAGTACAAGGTGCCGTTTGTCTGCGGCTGCCGGAAT
>JAITGB010000122.1 GCA_031280945.1 Spirochaetales bacterium | reverse complement strand
CGCGAAGAGGAAATTCTCACCCGCATCGCGGAGCTTGAAGCGGCTCACAAAAAAATCGGAGAGGACATGGCCCGGCCCGGCGTGTATGCCGACGGCGCGAAAATGAAGGCCCTGACGGAAGAACTCACCCGCAACGAGGAGGCGCAGAAGCTCCTCCACACCGAGTGGGAGAAAGTTGCCGGGGAGATTGCGAAGGCGGGGGAACTGCCGGAGCTTTAAGAAAATTTCTTGATTCTCCGTATTTTTTGGCGTATACTTGCGCTTATGTGGGACCCGGATTTGTTTAATACGACGCTGCATTTCGCGGCGGGGGCGCATGAGGGGCAGTTCGTCAACGGACAGAATTATTCCTACGTTGTTCATCTTGTGGGGGTGTGCATGGAGGCCATGAGGGCGGCGCACATCGAGCAGGGTACGGACTCGAATCTTCTTATGCAGTGTTCTCTTTTGCACGATACTATCGAGGATACGCCTGTTACGGCGGAGATTCTTGGCGACCGTTTCGGCAGGGAGATTGCGGCGGACATTGTGGCCTTGAGCCGTGAGGAGGGCGAGGACCTATCGGGGTATCTTCGCCGCATTATGGCCCGTGAAAAAGAGGTGTGGATGGTCAAACTGGCGGACAGAATTTGCAACCTGCAGGAGCCTCCGCCGCACTGGGATGTGCCCAAGAGGAGGGAGTACCTCGCGGAGTCGAGGGCGATTCACGATGCCCTGCGAAAGGCGAGTCCCTACCTTGCGGCGCGGCTTTCGGACAAGATATACGCCTACAGGAAATTTCTTGGGCCATGACGAGTATTGTGTCGTGGAACGTGAATGGTATCCGCTCTGTTCTTGGCAAGGGGTTTCTCCCCTGGCTTAAGGCTTCTGGAGCGGATGTGGTGTGCCTTCAGGAGACGAAGATTCAGACCAGCCAGCTTACTGGGGAGCTTATCTCTCCTCCGGGCTTGAGCTACAGGAGTTACTGGCACTGCGCTCTGCGCAAGGGGTATTCGAGCGTTGCGGCCTACTGCCGCGAGGAGCCTCTTTCGGTGTCGCCTTTGGGCGCTCCCGAATTCGATGGGGAAGGCCGCGTTATGGTTCTGGAGTTTCCGGCCTTTACGGTAATTAACGCCTACTTTCCGAATAGTCAGGAGGGGGGGGCGCGGCTTTCCTACAAGCTCTCTTTCTGCGATGCGATTCTCAAATACGCTTCGCGCCTTGTCAAAAAGGGGAAGAACGTTGTTATCTGCGGGGATTATAATATCGCTCACACGGCGATTGACCTTGCGCGCCCCAAACAAAACGAGGAGAGTCCGGGCTATCTGCCGGAGGAGCGGGCCTGGATGGACAAGTTTACCTCCTCGGGTTTTACGGATACTTTCCGTATGTTTACAAAGGGGCCGGGGCACTATTCCTGGTGGAGCTACAGGGGAAACGCCCGCGCCAACGATGTGGGCTGGCGGCTTGACTACCACTGCGTGAACGAGGGATTTTCCCCGCGGGTTAAGTCTTCGGAAATTTTGAAAGACGTTGGGGGGTCAGACCATTGCCCTGTGCGCGTGCGTCTTGATGTGTAGTCTGCGCGGGTGTGCGAGCTGTCTATATGTGGCATCCCAAAATGGCGGAGTTTAACGGCCGCTTAAAAAAACTTTTCGATGAGGTTGACGAATATATCGAAGACCTCTACGGGGCTTCCTACCCCCTCCACCCGGCCCGGCCCCTTCGGGGGAGGACGGCGAATCCGCAGGCGGACGGTCTTTTTAACGTGGGCGCGGATTTTACCGCAGGCTATGGTTCTGAGCTTGGCCGGGGTTATCTGATTGATGTGGAAATGGCTACTCTCGAAAAAGTTGAGGAGGCATCCCGCCGCGAGATTTATGAGGCTGCTGCCCGAAAGGTGCGGGAGCTTCTTCCCCTGCGCTTTCCTGAGCGAGACCTTTCGGTGCGGCGGGACGGGAACCATTTCAAGATTCAGGGAGATTTTGGGCTGGGAGAAATATAAATTAAAAATTGGTGGCGCTGCCGGAAAAGTCAAGTTCGGGGAGGAATAGCTCTGGCTGCCTACTGTTTCGCGGCTTTAATTTGTATTCGCTTTTTATAAAGCCGCCGTTTTTTAATCTGTCGATAATCATGTCGTAGTACGGTGTATGCGCTTCGCTTGAAATAAAGTTTCTTTTGAGTTTTTTGCATAAAACCAGTTCGGAGCCTGAACCGCCGAAGAGGATTTGAACCAAATCGTTTTCTTTCGTTGTGGCCTTGATAAGCATTTCCACAAGGCCCAGCGGAATCTGGCAGGAATGAAATGTTTTATCTCGCGAAACATTCTTTACCAAATCGTAGTACCACCACGAATACGGCATACGTCCCTTTGAACCGTTCGCTATATTTTGACGTATTCTTTTGTCGCCGGGATTTTGGTAGGCAACGGCGACATTGTCCTTATAGAAACTGTTGTTCTTTGATTTTGTCGCGTGCAGGATAGAGCGGTGAGCCGTTGTAAATTTACTGGGCGAATGACCTACGTTTGTGTTGTAAACCCAGACATAATCAAAAACATTGTATGCCGCATCATCAAGGTACTTTACCCTGAGATACGAGTTTTGTTTTGGGTAATTGAGCATAAATAAATTGCCCTGGGGTTTTAAGACGCGCATACATTCTTTTGCCAGTTCTATGTACCATGCAATATATTCTTCCCATTTTTGCGTGTATTTTGCGCCCGCGTAATTTATGCCGACATTGTAATCGGGGTCTGCGTACACGGTGTCAACCGTTTCGTCGGGAATACGCTTGAGCGTTACAAAAACATCTTCGTTAAAGACTTTGTTCGCAAGTCCGGCCCTGTCCCGCCTCATGCGCCTGCCTCCAGATACGGGGACAGATGTTTCAGAAGGTCTGTGTTTGAGAGCACACACAGACCCCGCGTTTGTGAGAAACGCTGAACTGCCTGTGTGATGAGTTTTACGTTAATAACGCCTTTGGTCATCGTTTTATCAATAACATCGGCAATAAACTCGCTGATTAAAAGCGGCGCGCTTATAATGCTTTTTACGGTATTGACCCTTCCAACCGCTGTTCTGCGTGAATCTGTAAAATCATCTCCGCCTGAGGGTGTTTGATGATATTTTACATCTTCATTCCACGCAAGTAAATCGGTAAAATAGAGAAAACCAGAAAGTTCAATTTCGGTTGTTTTGAATTTTTCCGCAAATCCTGCTTTTAGCACGTAGCGTTCAACATTGAGTATATATTCGGAGATTTCTTCCGGCGGTGAATACCGTATTTTTCCGTTTTCATCTTCGCGGTGGTCCATGAGATAGCAGATGCGATACAGGAGCGTCAAGAGCTTTTTGAAGGCTTCCTGCTGAATGAGTGAGATTTTCAGGAGATATTCCCACATATGCGCGAAAGTCCACTTTTCCGTATAATTTACTGTCTGTGTGCCAACAACGGGAAGCATATCGTGCATGTTAGGGTGTTTTCGCAGGGTTTCTTTCCCCGGTTTCAGGAAATAGGCTTCTTGTGCTCCAGAGATAACGCTAATGAGGTGTTTGTGGGGTTTTTCCAGGGTTCCGGCGGTAAAAGAAATGGCTTCGCGGAACAGTTTGCGGCGCTTTTCCGCAAAGGTTTGTTCTTTTTTGTATACTGTGGTTGTAATAAAACTGTTGCCCGCCATGTCTTCAATATTACTGCGGGAAGAATCTGTTAGTCAAGCAAAACCCTTTAAGGAAGCTCCCTGCGGAAAAACGGGCGCGGCTCTTTGCGGCGGCTCCGTAAAACTTTTGTCCGGCTTGTAAGCTGCCTGCCTTGACCTCCCCCGGCCTCCCGCGTATAGTACGGCATGGCTTTAATTGAACCAAAAATTCTCAAAGGTTTCCGCGATTTTCTTCCTCAGGCGGAGAGTGAGAGAAAAAGAGTACAGGGAATTCTTGAAAAAACTTTTGAGAGTTTTGGTTTTGTTCCCATTGACACCCCTGTTTTGGAGTACACGGAAGTCCTTTTGGGTAAAGGCGGAGGCGAAACAGACAAACAGATGTACCGTTTCCGCGATAACGGCGGGCGGGACGTTGCCCTGAGGTTTGATTTGACCGTTCCTTTTGCGCGTTTTATGGCGGCCCATTTCCACGATTTGTATGTGCCCTTCAAACGCTACCACATTGCAAAAGTTTTTCGCGGCGAGAATTCTCAGAGGGGCCGCTACAGGGAATTTACGCAGTGCGATTTTGATACTGTGGGCGTTGACTGTGCGTCCGCGGATTTTGAAATTCTTCTTGTTATGCGCGAGTCTTTTATGCGCCTGGGCGTTACGAATATTGAAATCCGCCTTTCGCACAGAGGCATTTTTAACCGTATGCTTGAGTCCCTGGGGCTTGGCTCGTCTTCGGCGGCGGTCCTGCGCGCCGTTGACAAAATAAAAAAAACAGGTGAAGAGGAAGTACGCTCCAGTCTGCGGGAAATTGCCGGGGAGAGCGGGGCCAGCCGTATTCTTGATTTTATCCGGCCTGAGGCTTCCTCCGAAGAGACCCTAAAAAAAATCGCGTCGCTTGCGGGAGGCGAAGCTGAGGACACTCTCCGCCTTTCCGCGATTTTCGGCTGGGCTGGCGCCTTGGGCATTGGAGACTCTTTTACGCTTGACCCCTCCATTACGCGGGGCCTTGATTATTACACGGGCATTGTGTACGAAACTTTCCTCTCTGATATTCCCGCCATTGGCTCGGTGTGTTCGGGCGGCAGGTACAACGACCTTGCGTCCCTGTATACGCGCGAGAGGCTTCCGGGCGTGGGCTCTTCCATAGGTCTTGACAGGCTCCTTGCGGCCATGGAGGAGCTGGGAAAAAAAACTCCGGCCTCTTCGGGCGCGGCGGCTCTTGTTTTTTGCGAGGACGAGGCGCTCCTGGCGGACTATCACAAGGCGGCCTCGCACCTGCGCTCTGAGGGCCTCTGTGCGGAAGTATATCCTGAGGCCCACAAGCAGGCCCGTCAGTTTGCCTACGCCGAAAAAAAAGGAATACTCTTTGGCGTTTTCGCGCTTCAGGCGGAGCGGGTAACTCTCCGCGATTTGTCCACCCGCGAGAACCTGGAAAATCTGAGTCTGCCTGAGGCCGCGGCTTTAATAAAAAAACGGCTTTCGCGCGTGTGATGTTTGGGTTTTGCGGGGCTTCGGCCCCGCCCGCGCAAGGGATAGAAGCGGAAAGCCCGGAGAAAATTGCCGCAAGGCAATTTTCGAGGACTTGCAGCGGATAGCCCGGTTTTTTGTCCCAGGGGGACAAAAAATGCGCCCATTTCTCCTCCCAAATTCTACTCTAAAATGCTTGCAATCCCCGGAAAATGGGTTTATTATGAAAGGGTATTCTTTCCACATTCCATACATTAAAGAGGATAGCAATGTATACCAAAATTATGATTACGATTGACGGGAACACGGCGGCGGCCTATGTTGCGCACGCGACAAACGAGGTTATCGCTATTTATCCCATCACGCCGTATTCCCCTATGGGCGAACTTTCGGATTTGTACTCGTCCCAGGGCAGGAAGAACATCTGGGGTACTGTGCCTCAGGTTTCGGAGCTTCAGAGTGAGGCGGGGGCCGCCGGTGCTGTTCATGGGGCGCTTACGAGCGGCGCTCTGACGACGACTTTTACCGCGTCTCAGGGGCTTCTTCTTATGATTCCGAATATGT
>JAITGB010000030.1 GCA_031280945.1 Spirochaetales bacterium | reverse complement strand
CCGAACCGCGTGTCCGCGGCGGCCTTTGTTGTTTTGGGGCTTCTTATTTTGGCGGCGGCGTCTTTTCTTGTTTTCTCGCTTGTTAAGGCGGACCCGCCTGTGCCCCTGCGCGCGGCGCTTTTTCTTTTTCCTCTTCGCCGCCTTTTTTTGCGCGGGTTTTTTTCCCGGTTTTTTTCCCCCAAGGGGTTTTCTTTTCGCGGGCTCTCTCCCCGCGCCAGGCGTACGGCGTTTCTCGCGGCTACTCTTGCGGTTCTGGCGGCGGCGTGGTTTCTCCTGCCCTTTGGCGAAAGTCAGGCGGGGCAGGAAATTCTTGCGCAGGCGCGGGCGGGCGACAGGAGTTTTTTCGATTCGCCGGATTTTTCCGGCACGGGAGCCGAAAAACTCATCCGCCGGCAGCCCGGAGGAGCCTATTACCTTGCCTGCGGCATAGAGGAACTGGGTATGCTCCGCGAAGCGGAAATTCTTTTGGAAAAAACTTTTCTTCTTGACAAAGACCCCTGGAGGCAGGAGGCCGCCCTTGAGCTTTTCAGAACTTCCGCCCCACGGGAAGCCGCAGACCCATTGGCCCTTGCGCGGCGCTACAGAGTCCTCTATCCCGAAGACATACAGGGCAGGATTCTTACCATGAAGGCCCTCCTTGCCGGGGGAAAGTACGCCGAAACCTTGAGCGAAGCGGACAGTTTTTTTTCCGCGCCGCCTCCCGCAGCCCGCCCCGCTCCCGCAGGCACGCAGGCCGAAGCCCTCCTCTGCAAGGCTCTGGCGGAAATTCGGCTTGGACACGCCGCATCCGCGGAAACCCTGCGGAGGCTTTTCCGCTCGTACCCCGCCTCGGAAATCCACAGCCGCGCCTACAGACAAGCGGTTATGCCGAACCCGCACAAGTTCTCCCCCGAAGAACTGGATTTCTTTCTCGCAAAGACCCGCAGGGCCTCAAGAGAATGGTCTTCCGCCCTGAATGGCTACGAAAAAGCCGCCCAGGACAACGCGCACGACCCCGTATTTCTTTTTGAATACGGAGAAATCCTGCAAAAAGCCGCAGGCTGGAAAGCGGGACTCAAAGAGCTTGAAAAACTCCTTCCAAAACTGAAAGAAGACTCCCTCATCGTATGCGAAGAATATAGAGGCCGTTTTTTCAGGCTCGGAGGCCAGTACGAAAAAAGCGCAGCCTCCCTGAAAACCGCCCTTGACCTCCTCGGAGAAAGGCCCGGCGTTCTCCCCCCCGCTCCCGCCGGAGAAGAAACCCAAAGGGAGCGCATAGTCTGGTATCTTTTGAGTAGCAGCCTGAGGGTCTCCCCCGAACTCATGCTCCAAACCCTCGCAAGCTATCTCCCGCGGACAGCCGACAGCGAATACTTCTCGGACATTTTTGAATCCCTCGCCTCACAGCTCGTACGCACAGAAGACTGGGAAAAACTCACCGCCGTATACACCCTCTTGCGCTCCAGCCCCCTGAAAGAAGAGACAGCGCGGTACTCTTTTCTCCTCGCCTCCGCGCTCCAGGCCGGCCTGTATACCCCGCCGCGGGGAACCCCCTCACCGCGGGAACTCCTTGACTTCGCCAAAGTAAACGGCTGGCCGTACTATAAAATCCTCGCAGGACTCTCCCGAAGCACCCCAAAAGGCGCAGCGGAAACACAATTCTCCCTGTACAAAAACGAAGAAAACCGCAAACGCACAGCCGGAAACCGCGACCTCTACGTAAAAGGCTTCGTAGATTTCCGGTTAAGCGGCAGGGCATTACGCTCCGCCTGGCGTTTTCACGACACCCTGAGCCAGGAAACAATCCTCCGCGTAGCGGAAAACGAATCCGCGGAAGGCCGCCACGGGGAGGCCCTCAGGGTTTTACAGAGGGCAGTGCGCAGGCCCGGAGCCGCTTCTCCCGACAGAAGAACCCTCGAAGCCCTCTACCCCCAGGCCTACCACGAAGAAATGAGCAAAGTGCTTCCCGGAACCAACCTCCCCCCCGCCCTGTTCTACGGCCTCGTCCGCGAAGAAAGCTACTTCGACCCCGCCGCAGGCTCCTGGGCCGGAGCCATCGGCCTCTCCCAGCTCATGCCCGCAACCGCAAAAGACGTAGCCGAAAAACTCAAAATCAAAGAGCCGGAGCTTACCGACCCCCTCACCAACCTCCGCATAGGCTCATGGTATTTTAACGCCCAAAGGGAACGTTTCGGCGAAGGTGCCTCCGCCCTCGCGGCCTACAACGCAGGCTCGCACAGAGTCTCCCGCTGGAAAAAACAGTACGCCAAACTCCCCGGAGTCCTCTTTGTGGAAGCCTTTCCCCTCGCCGAAACGCGGGAGTACGTGCGCAAAGTGCTCGTATCCGCCGTACACTACGGGTACCTGTATCATCACACACCCCCGCGGGAAACCGTCCGGGAAATCTTCAAGGATTTTTTATGACACTCATCGAATCGCTCGCCTTCGGCTGCCTGCAGGGAATCACCGAATTTCTTCCCGTCTCAAGCTCCGGCCACCTTGCCATCCTCAAAAGCCTCTTTTCGCTGCAAGAAGTCCCCCGGCTTTTCGACGTCCTTCTCCACGCCGCAACGCTCTGCGTCGTGGTCATGATTTTCCGGCGTACGCTAAAAGACCTCATGGCAGCCTCCATTCGCGCCCTCCTCCGCCGCCCGCAGGAGGACGACAGCCGCAAAATGCGCCTCATCGCCGCCATTACCGCCGCCACCCTCGTTACAGGCATAGCGGGCATAGCCCTCAAAGACCTCGGGCTCGAAGCCCGGCCCAAAATCGTCTCCGGCCTCCTCCTCGTAACAGCCCTCATCCTCCTCATCAGTAAAAAGCGCGAAAACCGCGAAGGCCCCCGCAGCCCCGGCCTCCGCGAAGGGCTCATCACCGGACTCGCTCAAGGAATCGGCGTCCTCCCCGGCATCTCCCGCTCCGGCATCACCATCACAGCCGCCCTCCTCGCCGGAGTAAACCGCCGCGAAGCCGGAGAATTCTCCTTCCTCCTTTCCCTCCCCGCCATTACAGGAGCCCTCGTCCTCTCCCTCAAAGAAGGAGCCGAACTTACCGCAATCGCCCCGCCCAGCGTCCTCGCCGCGGGAATCCTCGCATCAGCCCTCACAGGCTGCATATCCCTCCACCTTCTCCTTAAACTCATCAGGGGCGGCAAACTCTGGCTCTTCGCCTTCTACCTCGTCCCCGCAGGAACCCTCGGCCTCATTTTTCTGTAGTTCTTCCTGTTTTGGGCGCATTCGAGCATTTTTTGACGAAGGCAAAAAATGCGAGCCCGATAAAACGCGGCTTGAAACTATACGCAAAATCAGGCTAAGTGCGTCATACCAGCGCTACGTGGCTGTGGCCCTAATCGCGTTTTTGAGGGGCTTTGCGGGGCTCCGCTGTCGCTCCGGTCCGTTGGACCCTGCGGATTTTGTAAACAAAATCCGCAAGCCCCTCCAATCCTTCGGTTTTGCGCACCTTACAGTTCGGAGAACTGCAAAATCGTGCGCAAAACCCTTGC
>JAITGB010000023.1 GCA_031280945.1 Spirochaetales bacterium | reverse complement strand
AGCGGATAGCCCCCCTCAAAAACGGCGATTAGGACTGGAACCACACAGTGTTGGCATGACGCACTTAGCCTGATTTTGCGTATAGCTGAAAGCCGCGTTTTATCGGGCTGAGGGTTTTTGCGCAGCAAAAATGCGCCCGAATTCTTCCGCTGAAAAAAATGCGGAAGTCCTGGCCGCTATCCCACAACAGGAACCTTATGGCCGCAGGCACGGCATTTTCCGTTCTCAAAACCGGAGCGTTCCACAGTATAGCCGCGCCTATGTATGAGAAGGCTTCCGCAGTCCGGGCACAGCGTATTCGCTTCAACAGTGACGTTACCCGGATAGACATAGCGCAGTTTTTCCCGCGCGGTCTGGACAAGGGGCGCGAGATTTTCGTACGTCGAGGCGGGAACGTCGTACTTATAGCAGGGCCTGTAACAGGAAAGATGCAGGGGAATGTCAGAATCAAGAGCCGCGATATGCGAGGAAAGCTCTTTCATCTCGCGCGCGCTGTCGTTCTTGCCGGGAATAATCAAAGTCGTAACTTCAAGATGAATCTTGGCCGCCGCGCATTCAAGAAAATCAAGAACAGGCGCGAGGCTTCCGCGCAGTTCGCGCCGGTAGAAATCACCGGAAAAACTTTTCACGTCTATGTTCGCCGCGTCGATTACTTCCAAAATCTCGCGGGCGGCCTGCCGCGAAACATATCCGTTTGACACAAGAACGTTTTTCAGGCCGGCGCTGCGCGCGCGGGCGGCGGTTTCCGCGATATATTCAAAATGAACAAGGGGTTCCGAGTACGTGTAGGCAAGGCCCACGGAATCCGCTTCGCGGCCAAGCGAAACGAGTTTTTCGGGCGAAACCTCCTCCGCGGTCCCGGCAGCCTCCGCCGCTGAAGCCTCCGCCGCCCGCCCGCGGAACTCCTGCGAGATTCTGTAATTCTGGCAAAAAGGGCAGGCAAGATTACACCCGAAAAAACCCGCGCTTAAAATGCGGCTGCCCGGATAAAAGTGGTAGAGAGGTTTTTTTTCGATGGGGTCAAGGGCAAGGGCCGAAAGCCGTCCAAAGAAAGGCAAAGAAGGAGCGCCGCTCCGGTTGTACCGCACACCGCAGAGCCCCGCTTTTCCTAAAGCGATAGAACAGGAGTGGGGGCACAAAGCGCAGCGGAGAAATTTTCCTTCCTCCTCCCCGGTAAAAAAACGGAAAGCGGGCCGTAAAATCAGGAACCTCTCCGGGGGGAACGCTCCTCGGCCTGCACGGTAAAAGTCTGCATAAGAAGCCCCGTACTGCCCTTCTTGACCCACAGGCGCGCCATGCGGATATTTTCGCCCGTCTCCGTAACGATATTCGGAAGGTCCTCGGCATGGGTAATATCGGAAAGCCGGAATTCGTAAAACGCGGCATCTTCCTGCGAAAGAGGCGAAGTCAAAAGAATCACCATATCCTGTTCGTAGTGATGCTTGCGCAGTACACCCTCGTAGCATACGGAGTTCTCGCGGTAGTCCCTGTTTTTTGTGTAGGGAACGATATAATCTTCCGTTTTGTGAAGAAGCTGCATGTATTTTGACGTTTCCATGCTATTATGCTAAAAAAACGGAGCGTTCTTGTCAAGTTTTCCGCGCACATTTTTGTATTTGCGCGCGCGGCAATCCTTGCGCCGCTCTTAGCGGTCCCAGGGAGGCGCTTCCTGAGTATCCGTACTCAGGGTGTCCGTCCCGTATACAGTGCTGTTGCGCGTGCGCCCCCCGCCCGGCGAAGCCCAGTACACCGCGTGTCCCGTACCCCCCGGGCCGCCGGCCCTGTTGGCAAAAACCGGAGGAGAAGCATCCTCGCCGTACACAAGACTGTTGCCGCTCATGCTTAAAGCGCCGTAGCCTGAAATCCACAGCCCCCCGCCGTCTCCGTTTACAGTCGAATTCGCGGAAACACTCCCGCCCGAGACGGTAAACGTCCCCCCCCAGTACGCGCCTCCGCCGCCGCTCCCCGCGCTTGACGAAAGCACCTTGTTATCGGAAATGCTGCCCTCCGTCATCGTAAAAGACGCATCGCGCAGATTGTAGAGGCCCCCGCCCGTACTGCTTACGCCCGCAGAGTTCGCCGCCGTATTGGACGAAACGCTCCCCCCGTACAGACCAACACGGCCCGCGCCCAAAACGCTGACCCCCCCGCCGTGGCGCGCCGTGTTCCCCGAAATCGAAGCCCCCCCGTACAAAGCAAGAACAGGCTCTATCCCGCCCCGGTACTCCGAAAGGTACACGCCGCCCCCCGAATAATCCGCCCTGTTTTCCGCCACGCGGGCCTCGTCATACATCATAAGTACGCTGGAACTTAAATATACGCCGCCCCCCTCCGCCGCCTGATTGTTTATGTTACTCATAATATTGCGCTCAACCGAAGAGCGCCCGTGCATCTCAACCCTGCTGTTTTCAAGAGCGCACACGCCTCCCCCTCCCGACGTATAGGGATTATTGATAACAGCCCTGCTCCCCGAAATCTTTGATTTTCCCCGCATCGTAAGGTTTGAAGAGTTCTGCATATACACCCCGCCCCCGCCCGAAGGCTTGCCCGCGCCGCCGGAGGCAAGAAGCGTAAGACTATTATTCTCAATGGCGGCAACATCGTCCATCTCAAAATTGCTGCCGTCAAGAAAAACCCCGCCCCCCGAAGCCGCTGCGGTATTATCGTAAATTCTCGCCACCCCCGACATAAAACCCGTAGAATCATCGCTCAGAGCAAGCCCGCCGCCCCGCGCGGACGGCGAATCCGCCGCCTCGTTCAGAAAAATGCCCCCGCCCTCCATAACAAATTCACTCTTGTAGACCCTGACCCCGCCGCCCTCAGCTTCGTAGGATTTTATCCCGTTGTGAAAAATGCCCCCGCTCTTCATGGTAAAACGCCCCAGGCCCACGTACACCCCGCCCCGGGGCCGGTTTCCGCTGATGCGCGTCTCGCCGCTTATCGTAAAATCGCCCCCGCTCACCGTAACCCCGCGGCTGTTGCCCGTAACCCCGCAGCCGTTTAAGGTAACAGAACTATTGAGCATAAAAATTCCCGTGTCCACACTGTTTACAATGTAAATGTTTTCAAGAAGCAGCTTTGAATCGCTCACAAACAGAACCGGCCTCGCCCCGCCCCCGCCGTCGAGCCTCGCCGCGCCCGGCCCCTCGCCCCGCAGGGTTATGAGCTTGCCCCGCGTCCCGTTTACGCGAAAAACGCCCAGGTCCGGCTCCTCATCCTCGTTTTCGCTCGCAGGCGTAAGCCCGCCCATAAGAATAATCGTGCCCACCGAAGGATGCTCCGCAGCCTCCGCCACAGCGTAGCGCAAAGTTTTAAGAGGCTGCGCAGCCGAAGTCCCCTCGTTGGAATCGCTCCCCCAGGCCGCAAGGTAAAAAGCCTCCGCCCCGTGCCCGGAAAGCTCCGGAGCCGGCGCAGGAGGGCAGGCCGCAAAAAAAACGGCAAAAAAAATCCCCGCCGCAATCAGGCATACAAAATGTTCACGCCGCGGAAAACGCCGCAGCCTATTTTCTTGAAAGTCTCGCATATCTCAAGTCCACGCCGAAATATAGACACGCACAGTCTATCCGCTTTGAAAATTTCGCGCAAGCGTCATGCTTTTTCAGTATTTTTGAGAATTTTAAGAATATGGGCGCACCCTGTGGGCGGGCTTTGCGGGGCTGCGCTATCGCTCCGGTATTTTTTTGGGCAGCGCCCAAAAAAATACCCAACGGCCCCTTCAATCCCTTGCGCGGACGGGATTTTGCCGCGCAAAATCCCGTCAAACCCTCCCGCGCAAACCGTAAACTGTTTTTGCTAAAAAATCTTTTACGAAAAGAGCCGCATAATTTCAGGAGGGCGCGCGCGGCCCAAAAGACGCGCCGTAACAGGGCCTGTATTTCCGGTAATCTCAATATCAACCGATGTAATAAAATCGAGTATGCTCACGGAACAGCCGCGCAGGACAAGGCCCGGAGAAAGAGAAGCGGCGCCTTCGCCGGAGAGGGGCTCGAAGCGCAGTTCGTTCAGCGAAATTTCCTCAAGACGGCCCTGCACAAGAACCATGCGCTGCGGATGCGTAAAAAGAATATGGGCCTTCTCCCCGGCCTGCGGCCTGTAGGCCGCCCCTCTATCCATAGCCGAAGAGACAGAAGGAGGCGTGATATACTCTTTGAGTTTCTCCAATTCAAGGGGGTCCTCAAAAGATTCCGAGAAAATTTCCGTTATGCCCAGAGTCTCGGCTTTTTTGGATTCATCAATTTTAAAGTTTTTGCCTTTCAGCAGTATAAAAGGTATGTTCGCGCAGGCCGACGCGCGCAGGTACACAAGAAAAACCGTCCAGTGCCGGGGAAAATCCTGCGCGGAAAAAAGAACCGCCTCAGGAGAGGCTTCTTCCAGATTGTCCATAGCCTTTATGGGATGCCAATAATGGAGAATTTCCGCGCCCAGGGGGGAGAGCTCGTTTTCGAGAAAGAGCCGCAATTCCTCCCTGTCCGCTATGAGCAAAACCTTCATCTAACCCCTTATCTGCGCAGTGCCTCGGTTCCCCTGTTCTGCACATTGTAATTGTAAATGGACCAAACCGCGTCGCTGCGGGAAAGATAATATGTAAAGAGTTTCTTTTCCCTGTAGCCCGGATAGTCGTACATTTGCAGAATCTCAACGGTCGCTTCCCGCGAGGTGTAGCTGGTTTTGACCATCTCAAAATCCTGGGGAATCAAAGTAATATCGCTGTCAATTGTCCTGTTTTTGAGGTCTTCCCTGTAGCGGGAGAGGGCTTCAATCCTCTGCACTTCGGACATATTCCTGTAGCTCCGCGCCCCCTGAGGGGAGTTCCGGTACAGGCTCTCCACATTCAGGTAGAGAAAAAACTTTTCCCATTCACCCCGCTGACGGGCGTTTATAAAATAGGCCACAACCTCATCCGGCGGCAGGGGATTAGCTTTGAGGATTTCCCCCGTCTCAAAGTCAATTTTATCCTTGACAGCCTGCATCCCCGCAGCCGAAGGCCGCACGGACAAGGTAAGAATGTTCGAAGTCTTGAAACCGCTTCCCGCCGCAGCCGTAAAAAGCCCCGGATAAAAGCGGGCCTGCACCGTATACGTGCCGGAAGAATCAATTTTTACAAAATCCTTGAGGTTCAGCATAAAAGAGAACTCTTCGCCCGGCTCAACAGCCACTTCGCGGAAAAAAACCGGTTGATTTGAATTACGGTCTATGCTAAATTTGGGGTAAGCAGGAACAGGCTGATTTGCCATGTTCCTAACGTCAAAGTCAACGCTAAAAGCTCTGTTGTCGGACAGGCGGAAGCGGTACACTTCGGGAGAATTGTTGCGCAGGGCAACTTTCAGTTCAATATCCGATTCGGGGTAGTAAATCTTTTTGTCGTAATAGCGGATGGAAAAATCAATGTCGGCCCACGCGAAACAGGGAACACCAATGAGGATACAATACAGGCCCAGCCGGAATAACTTCCTAAGATACTCCATACTTTTTTAAATATCGGCATACGGGAATGATAACATTATTCTTAAATGAAGCCGCCTCCCGCCTGCGCTCCACAGGAGAGTACGCGCGGCTTATCAAAAGGGCAGGGGAGGGGAAGTTCCCCTTCAGCGTATACGGGCCGCAGGGAAGTTTTCTTGCCCTCGTTGTCAAGGCCCTCCGCGAAAACCTCTCTACAAAATTGTACGAAAAAAAGAAGGCCCCCCTCCTCATCGTTGTTCCCACGGAAACCGAAGCGGAAAATCTTGTTTCCGACCTTGAACTTTTCGGGGTACAGGCATCCCTTTTTCCCTGGTGGGGCAGCATCCCCTACAGAAAAGCCTCTCCCTCCTCCCCGGTTTTTGGCCGGCGCGTCAAAGTCCTCCACGAAATGCTCTGCGGCAGGGCGGAAATTGTCGTAGCCCCCCTCAGGGCCTTCCTTACCCCCGCGCCGGACACCGCGCGGTTTCGGGAGGAAGCCATACGCCTCACGCGCGGAGGCGCGATTGACCCCGTTCTCTGCGCGGAAAAACTCCAGAGCTTCGGCTACCTCCGCGTACCCCGCGTTTCAGTACCCGGAGAGTTCGCCCTGCGCGGGGAAGTCCTCGACGTGTATATGCCCGGCGAGGCCGGCCCCCTGCGCGTTGTTTTCGAGTTCGACACAGTAGAAGCCCTGCGCTTCTTCGATGCGGAAAATCAGGTCTCACCCCGAAGCGCGGCAGATGCCGCCCTGGAGGAAGCTGTTCTTTATCCCGTCAAGGAAGTGGTTTGGACGGACGAGACACTCGCCGTTCTTGAAAAAAACCTCCTCGCCCTGCCGCAGATGGGCAAGGACGCCCCCGCCATAGTGGACGAACTTCTTGAAATGCGCGGCATCCCCGGCGAAGAAATGTTCTATCCCCTTGCCGCGTCCCGGCCCCATACGCTTTTCGATTACCTTGATACAAACGCCGTAACCCTCTACGTTGAGGACGAGCGGCTCACCACCGCGTGGGAAGCCCTCCAAAGGGAATACGAAGGACTCTACGGCAAAGCCCGCGAAGAAGGCCCCGCCCTTCCGCCGGAAAAACTCCTCCTCAGCCTCCCGCGCCTCCGCTCCCAAACAAAACGCAGCGTCCGCTTTACCGTGCTGAAAGACGAAAAAGATGATACCCTCATAAATCTCAGAGCCGAAACGCCCCGCTCCTTCTTTGGAAACCTCGATTTCTTCCGCGAAGAGCTTATCCGCCTCGCAGCCGCGGGAGACGCCATCTACATCTTCGCCGACACCGAAACCCAAAGCCTCAGAATCAAACACATAGTGCCCGAAAACCTCCCCGTAACCATTATACCCCTTCCCCTCTCAGGAGGCTTCAGCTTTCCCCCCGCAAAACTCACCGTTATTCACGAAGGAGAAATCTTCGGACGCAAAAAAAGAACCCCAAAATCCATCAAAACCGTGGAAAGCCGCGTCATAGACACCTTCGTGGAACTCTCTCCCGGAGACTGCGTCGTACACGTCAACTACGGCATAGGACTTTTCAAGGGCATAGAACGCATCAAAGCAGGAGGCAACGAAAGAGACTACATTCACCTCGAATACGCAGGCAGCGAGTTCATCTACATTCCCATAGAACAAGTCAACCTCATTCAAAGGTACATAGGCCACGAAGGCAACGTCCCGCGCCTTGACAAAATAGGCGGCAAATCATGGGAAAGCAGAAAAAACCACGTACGCAAATCCGTGGAAGACCTCGCAGGGCGCCTCGTGGCCCTGTACTCCCGCCGCAAAAAAGAACGGGGATTCGCCTTTCCCCCCGACACCGAATGGCAGCTCGAATTCGAAGCCGCCTTTGCCTACGAAGAAACAGCCGACCAGCTTACAGCCATAGCCGAAGTAAAAGCCGACATGGAAAAACCCGTACCCATGGACAGAATCCTCTGCGGAGACGTAGGCTACGGCAAAACCGAAGTCGCCCTGCGCGCAGCCTTCAAAGCCGTTACAGGCGGAAAACAAGTCGCCCTCCTCGCGCCCACAACAATACTCGCCGAACAGCACTACGAAAACATCACGGAAAGAGTAAAACGCTACCCCGTTACAACCGCCATGCTCTCGCGCTTTGTCTCAAAGAAAGACCAGAAAACCGTACTCGAAGACCTCATTCAGGGCAGGGTAGACCTCGTTGTGGGAACGCACAGACTCCTTCAAAAAGACGTAGGCTTCCGCGACCTCGGCCTCCTCATCGTGGACGAAGAACAAAGGTTCGGCGTCAAAGACAAAGAAAGGCTCAAGGAAATGAAAACCTCCGTTGACAGCCTCACCCTCACGGCGACCCCCATTCCGCGCACCCTGCACATGTCGCTCCTCAAAATCCGCGATATGTCCGTCTTGAAAGACCCGCCCGCGGGACGGCTCCCCATAGAAACGCACATCACGGAATTCTCCGCCCAAACAATAGCCCGCGCAATCCGCCGCGAAATATCCCGGGGCGGACAAGTGTACTACCTCCACAACAGAGTTGAATCGCTCAAAGAAACGCGCATCTTTCTTGAAGAACTCGTACCCGAAGCCCTCATCGACACAGCCCACGGACAAATGTCCGCCGAAGAACTCGAAGACATCATGCACCGCTTTATTCACGGAGGCGTACAGGTACTCGTCTCAACAACCATAGTGGAAAACGGAATCGACATACCCAACGTCAACACAATCATCATCGACAGGGCCGACATGTACGGCATCTCCCAGCTCTATCAGCTTCGGGGCAGAGTAGGACGCTCGGACAGAACAGCCTACGCATATCTATTTTATCCGCAGGACAAAGCCCTCTCGGAAATAGCCATGAAGCGCCTGCAAATTATCTCGGACAACACAGCCCTCGGCTCAGGCTTCAAAATCGCCCTCAAAGACCTCGAAGTGCGCGGCGCGGGAAACCTCCTGGGCAGACAGCAGTCCGGCGACATACTCAGCGTAGGCTTTGATATGTACCTGCGCATCCTCGACGAAGCCGTGCGCAGCCTCGACAGCGCCGAGCCCGATGAGGCGCCCGAAGTATATCTCGAACTCCAGTACACAGGCTTTATTCCCGACGCCTACATTTCCGGCGCCGAAGAAAAAATGGAAGTCTACAAAAAAATCGCCTCAATCACAGCCGACGAAGAACTGGAAGCGCTCAGCGCCGAACTCACCGACCGCTTCGGCCCCCTGCCGCCCGAAGCCGCAAGCCTCCTCGCCCTCGCGGAAATCCGCATACTCTGCAAAAAACTCTGGGTCTCGTCCCTGCGCGAAAGAAAAAACACACTCGAAATCGAATTCTCCAAAGTCGCAAAAATATCCGTCAACCGCCTCCTCGCCCTTATCCGCGACAGCAAAGGACAAACGCGCCTGGACCCCAAACGCCCCCAAATTCTCCTCATGGACACCCGCGCCGTTGACCTCAAAGAAAAAAGCGACTTCATCCGAGGCAGATTATCCGCCCTTCTCTAAAATTTTTTCAGATTTCTTTGGGCGCACTCTGGAATTTCCCGCCGGAGGCGGGAAATTCCAGGCCGGGCTATCCGCTCCAATTCCTCAAAATCGCCTGCGGCGATTTCTGCGGGATTTCCGCTTCTATCCCTTGCGCATATAATCGGATTCATATATCAGTCAAATATTCTTCGCCCAGGAGTTCTATTTTTTCCATGACGGCAATCGTCTGTTTTATGGCTAGTACTACATTCTTGATGTGCTGTAAATCATCAATCGTAAGGGCTACTTTATCCTTTATACGGCTTTTAATCCATAAATCAATGGGTTTACGAGAGCCTATTTCAAAATTAAAGACAGCGGAAGCTATGCCTTCAAAAGTAATCAATCCGCCGTGTGATGTTTTATTTGCGGAGGATACGGATAAATAGATTTTACTGCCATCAAATTCAAGTTTTTCTATATGGAAATCACCTTTTACATCCCCCAACGAAACTTTAATTGAAGTGTCGGGAGGAAGATTCTTAAGCAAATGAAGGTTTACAAGAATTTTTCCAAGCGCGGCATATTTATCAAACACACTTTGATTTTTAGTCATCGGGATAGCAGGAAAGCCAATTTTAAGGAAAGCAATATACTTTTTCCGGTAGAAATTGGAATGAAGAACAGCATAAATATAAGCCAAAACATCTTCTGGTTCAGGACTCCAGTAGAGGGAAGCAAGATAATTTTTTGTAAAAACCTGGGTAAAGTTGGGAGCTTTGGAGATTTCACCGGGGTGTTCGCCGTCAATATTTTCGCCATAGAGGTACAGGGGCGCGATAAAAGCGCCTCCCTGGAAAGAATAATTGGCGCGCCTTTCGATTGGATATTGTGAGACTAATACATTGGTATATGGTTTAGCATCGCTAAATTGCCGCACAAACGATATTCCTATATTTTCTTTATG
>JAITGB010000087.1 GCA_031280945.1 Spirochaetales bacterium | reverse complement strand
CTGTTGGCCTTGTTGCATTTTTCTATAAGCTCTTTTTGCACAAGGGGAATCCTCTCCCCCGGAATCTGCACCCCCAGGTCTCCCCGCGCGACCATAATCCCGTCGGCAAAATTCAGAATTTCCGCGGCGTTTTCCACGCCTTCCTCGTCCTCAATTTTGGCGATGATGCGGGGGCGGTTTTCCCCCAAACTCTCCACGAGCTTGCGCACCTCAATAATATCATCCGCCTTGCGGATAAAAGAAGCCGCGATAAAATCAATCCCCATTTCAAGGCCAAAACGAATATCATCGTAGTCCTGCTCCGCAAGAGCGGGAAGCGAAGTGCGAATCCCCGGAACATTAACATTTTTCCTGCTGCCGATTTCTCCCCCGTTGTGTACCACAGTGAAAATCTCGCGGCCCCGCACCTTTTTCACCTCAAGGTCAAGAAGACCGTCCGCGATAAAAACATGATTACCCGGAGAAATTTCCTCCGGCAGAGGCGTGTAGGTTAAACTAATCCTGCCGGGAACGCACTCCTCCCCGTCCACAGTGAGAGTAACCTCATCTCCTGCTTTCAAGGCAATTTTTCCTCCGCCCGCAACAAGGCCCGTTCTGATTTCAGGCCCCTTGGTATCAAGGAGAATAGCAGCCGGAATCCCCGCCTCCCTCGACACAGACTTAAGGGCCTCCATGCGGGCCCTATGTTCCCCCTGGCTCCCGTGGGAAAAATTAAAACGCCCTACGTTCATTCCCGCTTCAAGAAGAGCCCGCATAATTTTCGGGTCTTCCGAAGCCGGCCCCAAAGTGCAAATGATTTTTGTCTTTTTAATCCGCGTTACTAGAGGCATACCCAACCCCCTTAAGAAGTTTTCCAAGATTTCTCAAATTTCTTTATTAAAGTCATCATAATCCCGCCCCGGAAATCGTTGGCGTAAATAACGCTGTCCATAAGCTGCTCCATAATAAACATACCATACCCCCTTTCCTGGAGAGACTCAACCCGGGGCTTTCGCTCCTGCGTCCAGGCAAAGGGCTTACCCGCGTAAATAAAACGCAAGAAAAGCCAGCTCTTCGTTTTTCCTATTTCCATATAAAAACCCGACTCATCCTCTGGGGCAAGACCATGACCAATCACATTGGAAGCCGCCTCATTGCCCGCAAGGACAATAGCCTCCTTCGCCTCAGGGGACAAATCGTCAAACTCCCCGCCGGAAAGACACTCCCTGATAAAAGAGCGCACATTCGGCAAAACCGAAATTTGACCCGAAAAAATCCCGTGCCACCTCAGCATCTCATCCGATGCTGATGCCTGCATCTTCATGCAGACACAGGTAAAATCGTCCGCAAGGGAATTGCCCTCACAAAAATCAATAACAGCGTTTTTTACGGCGCCGATAATTTCCGCGGAACTCTTTGCGTTATTCTCCTCGATAATGGCGACAATTTTCTTCTCCCCAAAAAACTCCCCCGCCTGATTACGCGCCTCGCTGATGCCGTCAGAATAGAAAAAGAAAATATCGTTCTCCTCAAAAGGAAGAACAAGCTGAACGTACAGCTCATCCTCGGAAAACCCCAAAGGAAGATTGCGGCCCTTCACCAGCCAGCACCTCTCCGTCTGCTCGCGGAAATGAATAATAGGCGTATGCCCGCAGTCAACAAAATTAAAAAGCCGGGAATCCAAATCAAACCGCGCGTACACAAGAGTAACAAAACTCTCCAGATGAATAAGCTCAGGACAAATTTTCCCCGAAACCTCGTTCACAACATCGTTGGTCTCAGGAACATCCCCGGCGGAAGTCAAAAGAGCCTTCTCCAGCTTTACCCGAAGAAACTGATTGCGTACAGCCGCCGCGATAAAAGCCCCGGGAAGGCCCTTGCCCATAACATCGCCCACAAGTAAATCAAAAGAGGCCGGAGAAACCGTCATCGCAGCATAAAAATCCCCGTCAACCTCCTGGGAGGGAATAGAAAGAGAGGCAACATCCACCCCCGCGTTCTCGATTTTCAAATCCTCAATGAGAATCGTCCGCTGAATCCTCGCGCTTGTCTCAAGGTCAGCCTCGCGCAGCCTCACAAGCTGCATCTCCGCAGCCTTCCTCTGCGTAATATCCTCCGCCACAGCCGCGATTCTTCTCTCTTTTTCGCCCTCTCCCCGAAAAGCGCGGAATGTAATCCACTTTACCCCGCCGGGAAGCTGGAGCCTGAACTCCGTGGAAAAAGACTCCGTCTGTGAAGGAAAACGAAGAAAAGCATCCTGAACAAAAACCCTCTCATCAGGATACAAACTCTCAAGCCAGGACAAAGGCTCATCCCGCAAAGACTCCCTGCTTTTTCCCCATATAGCCGAGTACGCAGGGCTCACGTAAATAGTACGGGAGAAATCCTCACTAAACAAAAAGAAAGCGCTCTGAACAGAATTGACAAGCTGCGTAAAGTGACTGCGCGCCTCGCGCATATCGCTCTCCGCCTCCCAGCGCAGATGCAGGCTCACAAGAGCCCCCGCCGTCTCGCAGAGAAATTCAATCTCCCCCTTGGCCCAGGGCTTCGCTCCCGCGCAGGAAAAATTCAAAAAACCCGCCAAAGTTTTTTCCCGCGCCCTCTCCCCAGGCCCCTCCCGCAGAAGAGGAACCGCCAAAAGGCCGCGCGCGAGCCTCCCGCCCTTTTCCAGAAAAGCCCTGCTCACAGCCGGAAGCGCCCCCGCATCCTCGATATAGATAACCTCGCCCAGAGAAAGCCTCTCCCTCCAGGGCCGAAAACGCACAACCGGAAACTCACCCCCGGTTTTCGTAACAAGACCAGAGCCTCCCCGCCGCCACATCTTCACCTCAAAAGGGCCGCACGGAGCCGCAGCCGCGTCAAGGCCAGCCTCAGCCAGAGCGCCGGAAGAAGCGCCGGAGGAAACAGCCGGAAACGTAACAAGAGATGCCTCATCTACACATGAGAACTCGCCAATGCCCCGCAGAAGAGCATAGATACAGGCATCATACTCCTCAGGAACAAGATTGATAAAACGGCCCGAAAAGCCGGAAAGAAAAACCCCAAACCCTAGACAGCTCTCGCTTCTCCTCCTCGCTTCTTTAAGCCTCCCCGCAAGGGCCCTGATACGAGACTCCCTCCGAAAAAACCCCCGCAGAAGAGCGCCCCAAAAACCCATCAGGCAAAACCCTGCTCCGCCGACTCCCTGTCGGGAAAAACGCGAATCACCTTGTCCAGCCTCACCAAATCAAAAAGCATCTTCACAGCAGTCCCCGGATTAAACATCGTAACATCGCCGTCCAGCTCTTTTAAGTCCCGCAGAATCGACAGAAAAGAGCCCAGCCCCGAACTATCAATAAATTTCAACGCGCTGATATCAAAAATAAATTTCGCATCCTCAACAATATACGGCGACACAAGCTCCTTGAATTCCTTATGATTAGTCGAATCAATATGGTCCACCCCAAAAGAAATAACCGTAAACTGCCCCTCAACCGAAACTTGTATCATATCGTACCTCTCTATCTAACTTTACCAATTTTCAGAAAAAATTCAAGGCATCTCCTCATCTACCAAATTGAAGAATTTGGGCGCACTTTTTGCGGAGGCAAAAAACCCCCGCGCCTACACCCCGCCCGCCGCGCGTCCCGCGCGGCGGCCCTGAAAACCAAACCTTGAAACTCAAAGCCCCCATGTTGACAAAACCCCGCCAATACCCATGAATAAACCATGCGGGAAATCTCCGACCACTGGACAGAAAAAGCAAAAAAAGAAGGCTACCCCGCGCGCTCCGTCTACAAACTCAAAGAAATACAGGAAAAATTCCGCCTCATTCCCGCCGGAGCCCGCGTTCTTGACCTGGGAGCCTCACCGGGAAGCTGGAGCCTCTTTGTCCTTCGCACCGGCGGCCGCCGCCGCGTTACCGCAGTTGACCTCTCTCCCCTCACAGGAGGCGAAAGGGAAAACCTTCTCTTCTATCAAGGCGACATCTTCGCGCCGGAAACCGCAGCCTTTCTCGAAAAAGACGGCCCTTACGACGTACTCTTAAGCGACGCCGCGCCCTGGACAACAGGAAACCGCAGCCTCGATGCAGCCCGCTCCGAAGCCCTCGTGGAAAAGGCCCTCGCCCTTGCCCAAAACCTTGTAAAAACCGGAGGCTCCTGCGCCGTAAAAATCTTTCAGGGAAGCGGCAACAAAAAAATTCTCGACCACATGAAAACGCTCTTCGCCTCCGTCAAAGCCTTCAAACCCCAGGCAACGCGGAGCGAATCTTTTGAAACCTACTTTATAGGCTGCGGCAAAAAAACATGACCCCCCGGCTCTTACTCTCGCACAAGCTCTTTGCACGCTTTCCACCCTTTCGGCTTTTCACATTTCTCACCCCCCTGGCCCTCCTCCTCTTCTCCTGCTCTTCCCCCCAATCACACACAGAGTACGTCCTGGGCACACTGTGCAGCCTCACTCTCTACGAAAACCACAAAAAAGAAATCTTTGAAAAAGTTTTCACGCGCGTACGCGAAATAGATGCTCTTATGAGCCGCACCCTTCCCGAAAGCGACATATATAAAATTAACTCATTATCAGGAGAAGCCCCCGCTCCCGTACACGAAGAAACCTTCCGCCTCGTGGAAGCAGGCATCGAATTTTCGCGCCTCTCAAACGGCGCCTTCAATATTGCCGTAGGCCCCCTCGTTACCCTCTGGAGCATAGGAACACAGGCCGCCGCCGTTCCCCCAAAAGACGCCCTCCCCGCCGCCCTCGCGCTCACGAGTTATGAAGACATTATTCTCGACAAAAAATCACTCACCGTTTTTTTAAAAAAGAAAGGCATGGCCCTTGACCTGGGCGCCATCGCAAAAGGCTACGCCGCGGACGAAGCCGCGCGAATCCTCCGCGACAACGCAAACCCCCGCGCAATCATAGACTTTGGCGGAAACATTCTCGTTACAGGAACACGGCCTGACGGAAAAAAATGGCAGGTCGGCGTTCAAGCCCCAGGCGCAAACCGGGGAGAATACATAGGCATCATCGAAGCCCAGGACACATCCGTTGTCAGCTCCGGCGTGTACGAACGCTTCTTCGTCTCGGAGGACGGCCTAAAATATCACCACATTCTGGACACACGAACAGGCGCGCCCGTAGACAACGGCCTCCTCTCGGTTACTGTCATCGCGCACAGCTCCCAAAAAGCCGACGCCCTCTCCACCCTGCTCTTCGCCCTCGGCCTTCCCGAAGCCCTCCGCCTCGCGGAAAACACCCCCGGCGTGGAAGCCCTCTTCGTAACGGACGGCAAAAAACTCCACGCAACGCGCGGCCTTAAAAAAATCTTCCGCCTCACAAATACACAGTACAGTTTTTAAACTTCGTATTTTTTCTGAAAAGTTTGGGCGCAACCCTCCGCGCAATTTTCCTGCGGAAAATTGCGCTTACGGGTCGGGCTATCCGCTCCAATCCAGCGGATTTTGCGAAGCAAAATCCGCAAGGATTTCCGCTTCTATCCCTTGCGCGCTCTACCCTTTATAAAGTTGTGCAGCCTGAACGTTTTCTTTTTTTAGTGTCTCCCGCCGTGGGAAAGATACTCATCGTGGTCGTATATTGTCTTGTGGTTCGTAAAATGCAGAGCCTCATCAATATCGCACACGCCGCCTGACCACATACGCCTCGCCGTCCAGTCCGCCTCCGCTCCCGACCAGAAAACATCGGAAGGCGGAAGACCCAGGGGCAGAAATACAGCCATGCACAGATACAGGCTTCCCGTTGAAATATACACTTCCCCTACGCCCGGCTGCGCGCCGCAAAAACCCACGCGCAGCCACCCCGCCTCGTCAAAAGTACCCGGAACCATAACCCGCCGGAGGACAGCCGTTAGAGCGCACCGCACCTGATTCGGCAGAACCGTTTCAGGAAGCCTGTGCTGCAAAGCCATCTGGGCCAAATGCTGAAAAGCCCCAAACCTGTACGCCAAAGACCTCCCCACAGGAGGAAAACTGCCGTCAGGATTGATAAGCCTCTCCTGAATCGCCGCATAGCGCTTTGCCCGCATTTCTGCAGCCGGAATGTACTGCGCCCAATCAGCGCTCAAGGGGCCGAATACCGAAAGAATATCAACATACATGGGCTGGATAACAAAACTGTTGTAGTAGTTCCAGCAGTATTCCGGCCCGTCGCTGTAAAGCCCGTCTCCCTTGTACCAGGTCTCGTGGGTTCGGATAGCGTAATCAACGCGCATGGGGTCCCACCACTCACCCAGCTTATAAAGAGCCGCCTCAACCATTGCGGAAAAAAGCAGAAAGTTATTGTACCCGGGCTTGCGCGTACGAATTTCTTTCAGCCGCTCGGCAAGATTTTTTTTCACGCGCGGCTCGAGTTTTTCAATAAGTTCCCCCGGAGCGCGCAGAAGCCCGTGCGCAAGAAAAGCCCCATCGCAAATAGGCTGTATGCCCTCGTTAAAATTCATCACATCAGGAGAAGCAGGGTCTGTGGCTTTATCGATTGCCGCGCGGGTCAAATCCGCGAAGTACAGCCTCTTTTTCTCCTCCTCTCCTGTTAAACCCTGACACTCAAGCCAGGGAGCAAACCCGCAGAGAGTGCGGCCCAGGGCCTCAAGGTAGGTAAACTTCGCGCGGGTTTCACGCTCCGCCTTACACTCAACAGGCATATCCTTTTTGAGCCGCCCTTTTGCAAGAGACGATATAACCGGCTCCGCTATTTTCAGCATGGTTTCAAGCCAATACTCGCGTTCTTTATCAAGAGAAGATTTAACCGGAACCCCTAGTTTCTGCATACCTTCATACCAATTCTTCTCGTCTTTAGTATTCAATTTTATGTCTCCCTTGTTTACAAATTCTTTATTTCAGCCCACACAGTATCATCGACCAAAACACCCAGCTTGTCGCTTTCCTCCCGCGCGAGGGCGCGGCCCTCCCCCGGATACTGGACTAGCCGAAACCCCGCCGCAAGCGGCGAACTCTTGATATGCTCTTTTGCTTTTTTTATAACCTCAGCCGCGTACTGGGCGCTGCTGCAATAATCAGGCTTGATAACAATAAAAACCTGCGAGGCCCCGCCGCAGCTTCCCTTCCCCGCCTTGTCAATATCAGAGGCAGTAATACCGCCGGACAAAACCGCTCCGAGAATGTCCAGCATAAACGCGAAGGAAGCCCCCTTCCAGTATCCCATGGGCAGAATACGCATACTTTCTTCTATAAGCCCCGGCTCATCGGTGAGAACGCCGTTTTTGTCAAAACCGCCGGGAAAAGGCAGCTTCTCCCCCGCAAGGCGCGTTACCTGAAGTTTACCGTAAGCGTACTGGGACATGGCCATATCTATAATAATGGGCTCGCCCCCCGCAACCGGAGCCGCCAGAACAAAAGGATTATTGCCCAGCTTACAGTCAGTCCCGCCCCAGGGCGGCATAACGGACTCCGCGTTTGTCCAGGCCAGGGCCACGTAGCCCCTACAGGCCGCGTAATACCCATAGGTTCCGCCCCGCATCCAGTGCGTTGTATTACGAATACCCACAAGGCCGATGCCGTACTCTTCTGCAAGGGCAATGCCCCTGTCCGTACAATAGATAGCGTTCAGAATACCCGGCCCCAAATTCCCGTTATAGACTTCAAGAGCGCCGTAGGCCGTCTCCCGCGAAGGCTCGGCGGCAACATCAACCCAGCCCTTTTTTACATAATCCACAAAACGCGCCACGCGGTTTGCCCCGTGCGAAGAAATGCCGTCCCTGCTGGACTCCGCGTGAACACGGGCGCATATTTCCGCCTTTGCTTCTCCCATTCCCGCCTTTATAAAAACGCGGCGGAATTCATTCTTCATTTCCTCAAAAAGAACCCTCAAACTCCCTACCCCTTGTCTTTAGGTGTTAAACAGCATATTGGGAAGATACAAAACAATCTCTGGAAAAATCACAAGTACAATAACAACAGTAAGAACTGTAATAATATAGGGAACAGCCTCTTTTGTATATATATCCGTCCGGCAATCCAAAAGGGAACAGGCAGTGTACATCGTAACCCCCACAGGAGGCGTCATGCCGCCCATGGTGTTTATCAGCATAAACAAAAGGCCAAAGTGAACATCGTCAAAACCCGCGCCGCGTGTTAGCGGAAGAAAAATCGGCACGAGAATCAAAACATTTGCCGTGGCCTCCATAAACATCCCGATAATAAAGAGAAAACCCAAAATCGAAAACATAATCACATAGCGGTTATCCGAAATACCAACAATAAACTGGGACAAATACTGCGGAAGCCGCGCCGTAACAACAACATAGCCGAAAGCCGAAGAACACACGATGATGAGCATAATAACGCCTATGTCCGCCGCCGTCTGCCGCAGAACCTCCCAGAGCTTTTTCATGCTCAGTTCGCGGTAAATAAAAGCGCCGACAAGAAAAGCGTATACAACGGCAAAGGCCCCCGCCTCCGAAGCCGTAAAAATGCCCACCCGTATACCCAAAATCAAAAGAACCGGAAAAATAAGGGCCCAAAAATTCTCCTTGATTCCGTAGAGAACTTCCATAAAGGAAGGATGCTTCTCGCGTTCCCGCCTGTACCCGCGTTTTCCGGCGATGAACATGGTCGTGAGCATCATGGCCGCCATAAGAAGAACACCCGGAACAATGCCGGCAATAAAAAGCCGCCCTATGGACACCTCGCCGGTTACCCCGTAGAGAATGAGGCCCAGGCTCGGAGGAATCGTAGCTGTAATAAGCCCGCCCATACCGAGGATTGCGGCGACAAAACCTTTGGAATACCCCTTCTCCATCATGCTTGGCCCCAGAACACGGCACTCCATTGCCGCATCCGCGACAGCGGAACCCGAAACCCCGCCCATAAGAGCGCTCAGGGCAAGGCTTACCTGGGCAAGGCCGCCGCGCCAATGTCCCGTAAGGACATTGGCAAACTTAATCATCCGGGGCGTTATTCCCGTCTCGTTCATTAAGTTTCCCGCAAAAACAAAGAAAGGCACAGCCAAAAGAGCAAACGACTGCGTAGAGCTTATCATACGCTGGACAGCCACAGCCAAAGGAATATCATTTACAATAAAATACGGCAGGCTGCACAATCCAATGGTAAAGGCAAGAGGAAGGCCGCCCGCAAGCAAAACAAAAAAAACCAGCGCTACAATGCCCATTTTTTCCCGCCTTTATGTAGGAGATTTTGCCGTAAAAAAACCGGCAATATGACGTATAACAGTAATAAACATCAGACTGCATCCCACGGGAGCTGCAGCCGTAACAAAAGAATAACTCACCTGTACGGTATCAAATTTTCTTTCGTAATTTGTTACACACAGCTTTGCGCCGTGAAAAACAACAATCGCAAGAAAAAGAAGCATAAGGAGGTAGCACACAAAGGCAAGGGCCTTCTGAACCCCCTCCGGCAGCTTCGTTACAAGAATATCCACGCCTATATGCTTACTCTTGCGCAGGGCAAGGTCAGCCCCGATAAAGGTTATCCAGGCAAAGAGCATCTGGGCAACATCAAGATACCATGCCACCGCAATGCCAAACCACCTAAGAAGGGCGGCAAGGAAAACAAGAATGATAAGAGCCGCCAGCGATACAACAACAAAAAACTCTTCAATCTTTGTTCCAATCATAGTCTCTTCCTTTGCCGCCCCAGGGCGTGTTATTTTCTTCCAATCTCCGCGTCGATTTTGCGCTTCAGCTCGCCGTAGCCCAGCTCATCGTACACCTTTGCCGTGGCCTGCTGAAAAGCCTTTACGTCGCAGTTGACAATCTGAATGCCTCCCGCGACAAGCTGTTTCTCAAAGTTTACATCGTTGTCAAAAACGCCTTTTGTCGCGGCGGCGCCGCCGTTGTAGCATTCTTCGCTCACGATTTTGGCAAACTCCGGCGGCAGGGACTTGTACCACTGGTCGGAGGCTACAAGGCCCGACATCAGGTAAAAATGCCCTGTCTTGCTCATGTACTTTGTTACCTCGTTGATTTTAATGCCGACGGCCGCAGAGTTGTGTACTTCAACTCCGTCCACAACATTCTGCTGCAAAGCCTGATAGGATTCAGACCAGGGCAGAACAACGGGATTCGCGCCCATGGCTTCAAGGCTTTTCAGGGCAACGGGGCTTCCCATGCTGCGCAGGCGCACACCCTTCAAATCAGCGGGTTTTGCCACGGGAGTTTTTGTAAAGAGATGCCTCTCGCCCTGAAAGTAGTTGTAGGACAGGATTTTCAGGCCGAACTTTCCAAACTGGTCGGCCATTTCTTTGTAGGCCGAGGTGTTCAGAACCTTGTCTATCTCGTCCCTGCTCGTAATAAGGTAGGGCGCGGCGAAAATCCCAAACTGGGGTATGTAGGCCGAAAGCCGTCCCGCTTCGGTTAAAACGCACACATTGGTTCCCAGTTTCGCCTGTTCGACGATGTCCTCGTCCTTGCCCAGGGTAGCGCTGGCAAAAACCTGTACCTCAACCGCGCCGTTTGTCCGCCGCATCACATTTTCCGCGAACACAACTATTCCTTTGTAGGTGGGGTCATTTTCCGTAAGAACAGTCCCCGCCTTCAAAAGAAACTTTTTTTGTCCGCCGGAAGACTCACTTCCTCCTCCGGCAAAAACAAAACCTCCGGCCACACACAAACACAAACACACGCACATAAACTTCTTCATAGAACCTCCATTTTTTTCAAACACATATCATTAAACAAAAAAACGCGCACAAAAACTACAGCCGCCCGCAAACCCCTCTGTCAACAATTATAGGCGGGCCGGCGGGGGCGTTGCGGGGGCAGCGCCCCCGCATGGGGGGTAGCCGGAGACCAATGGCTCCGGCTCAGGGGGGCCTCCCCCCTCCTACAGCCTCTTGATATGAAATCCTCCGTCCACGTCGATATAGTTTCCCGTAGTATAGAGAAACTTGTCATTACAGAAAGCGCTCACCGCAAGTCCAATGTCCCGGGGCTCGCCCCAGCGCGCTATCGGGAAAGTCCCGGCCTCAATCAGCTTGCTGTATTTTTCGTGGACAACCCTGGTCATATCCGTGTCGATAACGCCGGGCCTGATTTCGTACACAAAAATCCTGTCCGCCGCGAGACGGTCCGCGTACACCTGTGTAAGAATCGCAAGGCCCGCCTTCGACATGCAGTATTCCGCTCTGTTGGGCGAAGAGACATTTACCGAACTTGACGTTATATTGATGACAACGCCGCGCTTCCCGCCCTGCGCTCCGCCCCGAAGCTCCTGCCCCAGCATCTGCTTCACGACAAGCTGCGTCATAAACATCGTGCCTTTGAGATTCGTCCCCACGACGTAATCGAAACTCTCTTCGGTCATGTCCAAAAGGTCAAGGCGAACCTTCGGCGCTACGCCGGCGTTGTTCACGAGGACATCGACTCTTCCGTAGCGCTCAAGAACCTTGGCCAAAAAACTTTCGCGGTCATTTTTTTCCGTGATACTGCCCTGCGCATACAGAAAATCCACCCCGGCCTTCTCCAGAGAGGCGAAATTCTCCGCGTAATCGCTTAAGGAGTTAATGTCCAGCACCGCGAGGGCGTAGCCGTCCGCGCCCAGGCACTCCGCGATTCCGTACCCAATGCCCCGGCTCCCGCCTGTTATAATAGCAACCTTCTTCCCGCTTTCCGGCGATGCCGCCATACCAAGCTCCTTGGCCAAAAAATTCCATACACTTTGTATACTTGTATGGTGTCTTTACAGAATAAACCCTATTTTTAGAATCTGTCAATCAAAATTTGCACAGAATAGGGTGGATGCTGCGCAAGGGGTTGGTCGCAAGTCCTTCGGACTTGCTGCTCGTCCATGCAGCCTGGATAGAAGCGGACAACGGGAGCGGATAGCCCCCCTCAAAAACGCGGGTTAGGGCCACAGCCATGTAGTGCTGGTATGATGCACTTAGCCTGATTTTGCGTGATAGATAAAATCCGCGTTTTTCGGGCTGGGGGTTTTTTCGGGTCTGACCGAAAAAATGCGCCCAAATTCTTGAGTTGTTGACAGTGCTTTGCCCCCCCCCCCCAATCCCGTGGGGCTTCCTGAAGAACCTCCGAGCTTCCTTCCAAAAAATTCTTGCTGTATTGTCCGGCGCGGCTTTTTCCGGTATACTCCGGCTTGACTATATATGATATTCTGAAGGGAGAGTGTATGAACGTAAAGGGGAAAACTGTTCTTGTTACGGGAGCCACGTCGGGAATAGGTGAGGCCTGCGCGGAGGCTTTT
>JAITGB010000272.1 GCA_031280945.1 Spirochaetales bacterium | reverse complement strand
TCTTGTTTTTGACGGGTACGCGGAATTTCTTGTTGCCCGCCGGCAGGTGCGGGGGATTTTTGAAGCGGCGGAAAAGGTGGAGGAGATAGAGTAGGAGGGGGGCGCATTTTTTTATTGTCCGCCTCCGGCGCACAATAAAAAAACCGGGCTTTGCGGGGCTGCGCTTCGCTCCGGTCCGTTGGACCCTGCGGATTTTGTGAAACAAAATCCGCAAGCCCCTCCAATCCCTTGCGCAGCCCTGTCTGCCGCGCGCGGCAGACAGGGCCAGGGACCCAGGGGCAGGTGGGCCGGGTTTTAAGGCCGCCCGCGGCGAAGCCGCGGGCGGAAGGTTACAGGCCGGGCGCGCTTCGCGCGCCCAAAAACAGCCCTTGAGTCTCTTGCGCTTTTTCCGCGTTTTTGATATATTCTTCTGAAAGTATGTATATTATGCCCGCGTGGGCAGGGAGTTTGTATGGCGCAGATTAGCAAGAACGCCCGTACGGCGTCGGCGACGCAGAGGTTTTACTGTACGTGCGGCGGTGAGGTTAAGATGAAGAGCGTTTTTTCGGACGGGAAAATACGCAATATGGCGGAATGTGAGAAGTGCAAGAGGAAGGAGAGGCGGCCGCGCGATTTCAAATAGAGAGCTTGACAGGCCGTGGTTTTATTTGATATGGGTATGTCTACCATTGGAGGTTTATAATTTTGGCTTATGTAAAGGGTTCCGCGGAAAAACGGCAGCGTCAGAGTGAGGTGCGCCGCCTGCGGAACAGGACTGTTCGCAGCAAGGTGCGCACTGAGGTGCGGAAATTTCTTGAGGCTGTTGAGGCCAAAAACAGGGAACTGGCGGGGGCCGCCTTTCTTTCCTGCCAGAAGCTGCTCGATTCGGCTGCCCGCAAGGGCATTTATCACAAAAATACCGCGGCGCGGAAGAAAATCCGTTTGCACAGGCGGCTTGCGGCCCTTGCGTAAATTTCCTTAGCGCTTTTTGAGGGCGCGGGGCAGTTTTGCGCATCCGCTTTTTCGGGCGGGATGCGTGCGGATTTAAGGACGCCTGGGCCCGCGAGGGGCCGGGGCGTTTTGGCGTATGCCGCGGGGCGCGGTTTTCAAAAACAGTAAACTTCAAAAATAATCAAAAGGATTGAATATGGCAAATAATGCGAAATTAACAAAGGCTGACCTTGTTGATAGTATTGCGGAGAATTTTTCGCTGACCCAGAGAGATACCCAGGGTCTTCTTGAGTATTTCTTTAAGGAAATAAAAACCGCTTTGAGCGGGGGTAAAAGTGTTGAACTGCGCGGTTTTGGGACTTTTGAGGTGCGCCTTCGCAAGGGCCGCTCAAACGCCCGTAATCCGCGAACCGGGGAGCCTATTACTGTGGAAGACCACGGCATTGCTGTTTTTCGTCCGGGTAAGGAAATGAAAGAGGCTGCCTGGGGGGTAACGGGCGGCTAAGTTGAGTTTTTTGCGGGATGTGTTTCTTTTAATCGGAGGGGGGATTCTTTTTTCGCTGGCTTTTCCGAGCCTCCTTTCGACGAGCGGCTTGTGGCCTTTGGCCTACGTTGCCCTTGTTCCGGCTTTTTACGTTGCCTCCCGCGCTTCCTGGAAGTCTATTGCTTTTTACGGGGCTTTCTACGGGTTTGTTACCTACGCGATTTTTAATTACTGGCTTTTGAAGTTTCACCCTCTTGCGATTTTTATTGTCCCCACGATTTATTTAACCTATTTTCTTTTTACGTTTCCTCTTTTGCGGCTGGCGGTGTGGCTTTTTCCGCGCTACGGGTTTATTGTCCAGGTTTTTGTGTGGCTTTCCTATGAGCTTGTACGCACGAAGGGGTTTGTGGGCTACGCCTACGGGATTATCGGGTACTCCCAGTACCTTTTCCTGCCCCTCCTGCAAATTGCGGAGCTTACGGGGGTATGGGGTTTGAGTTTTCTCGTGGCGTTTCCTTCGGCGTATATTGCGGCGGCTTTGTGCGGGGGCGGGGGCCGGAGGGGTTTTTGGGAATTTTGTGTGCGTACGCGCGCGTGGGCCTGCGCCTATGGCGTTATTTTTGTTCTTGTGTGCGTGTACGGGTTTTTTGCTCCTGTTGACCTTGAGGGCGCGCGGGAGTGGAAGGCGGCTCTTGTTCAGCACAATGTGGACCCCTGGCAGGGGGGGGTGAGGGCCTACAGGGAGAACCTGAACCGGCTCGTTTTCCAGAGCAAGAGGGCTCTTCTTGAGGGGCCGGATATTGTTGTGTGGTCGGAGACTGCTTTTGTTCCGAGTATAGACTGGCACACCCGCTACCGCGAGGACCCCGACTCCTACGCTTTGGTTGATGAGCTCAAGAGATTTCTTTCAGGCGAGAGTACGCCTTTCTTTTTCGGGAACGATGATGCGCAGCTTGAGAGGGACAGGTTCGGGTCTCTTAGGCGGGTGGATTACAATGCGGCTATTCTTTTTGACAAGGGGAGGATTGCCGGCACATACCGCAAAACTCATCTTGTGCCTTTTACGGAGAACTTTCCCTATGAGCGGGCCCTGCCCTGGTTTTACAGGCTTCTGCGCGATGCTAATACGCATTTTTGGGAGAAGGGTGAGGAGTATGTTGTTTTTGAGGCGGGGGGGGTCAAGTTTTCAAGTCCTATTTGTTTTGAGGATTCCTTTGGGTATATTGCGCGGCGTTTTGTAAACGGGGGGGCGGAGGTTATTCTCAACATTACGAATGATTCCTGGTCGGGGAGCGTGCCTGCGGCTATGCAGCATTTGCAGATGTCGGTTCTGCGCGCTGTTGAAAACCGGCGTTCTGTTGCGCGGGGGACAAACGGGGGTATGACGGCTGTCATCGACCCGAACGGGAGGATTACTCAAGTTTTTGAGCCTTTTACGGAGGGTTTCCTTATGGGAAGGATTCCTGTTTTTACGGGGAGAGATACGTTTTATACGCGCTGTGGGGATTGGTTTGCCTGGGGATGTTTGGGTTTTTCGGGTCTTGTTCTTGGGGCTGGGCTGTGCGCGCGGGTCAGGCGGCGGAGCCTCCGTCCGCGCAAGGGATAGAAGCGGAAATCCCGCAGAAAGCGCACCGGCGCTTTCGAGGAATTGGAGCGGATAGCCCGGTTTTTTGACGCGCAGCGTCAAAAAATGCGCCCGAGTACGGTCGCGTTCCGATAGGAAATGATTGTCGTGGCCGCTAACGCGGCCTGTGGAATGCGCCATAAATCTTCAAAAAAAGTAAATACAGGAGCCCTGCACTGGCATTGACAATCGGGGCCAAGTGTAGGAAAATATAAGTGCGATTCAGGCGGGGGGACCATGAAAGCCAAAATAAAAATTCTTCTTGTTGATGATGAACAGATTAGTCTTGAGTTCTTTT
>JAITGB010000268.1 GCA_031280945.1 Spirochaetales bacterium | reverse complement strand
GCAAGTACGCCGATGAGAAAAATCCCAACAGTTATGGGGAGCCAGTCGCCGTACACGGTGTAGGGGGTGAGGCTTTCCTCGCGGGTAACGGAAATTTCCGCGGCAAGGCTGGCGGCCTCAAACATGGGGAGGCTCGCCTGAATCTCCCCAAAGGGCCCGATTACCGCGGTAAGCCCGCCGTTTGTGGAGCGTACGAGGACGCGCTTCATTTCTATCGAACGAAAACGCGCTACCACAAAATGCTGAATCTGGGCGGAGTTTGTGCGCGACCAGGCGTCGTTTGTGAGGTTGAGGAGAAGGTCCGCGCCTTTTTTTACGAGATTCCGGCAGAGGTAGGGGAAAGCGTCCTCAAAACAAATGGGGGAACCGAAGCGTATGTCTTTGCCTTCGGAGGTTTTGACCGTAAAAATTGTGTCTGTGCTGCCCAAAGACCAAATTGAGCGTATGCCCACAACGTCCTGAAAGAATTTTCGAACAGGCGCGAACTCCCACAGGGGTATGTGTTCGGCCATGGGAACGGGGTGGCGTTTTGCGTAGCTCTGTGCTATGCGGGCTTGGGAATCGATAAGAATAACTGCGTTCTGGAAGCGTCTAGCGCCATCGGCTTCTTCTATCAGAATGGGGCTTCCCGTAAGAAGCGGAGAACCCAATGCTCTTGCAAAAGGAGAGAAGGGGTCGGCGGAGGGGTAGTTTTCAAACCTCTGTGCGTTTTCTTTGTAGGGCGAGCTTAAACTCGATTCGCTCCATAAAACGATGTCGGGCTTTCCGCCGAACTGTGCGGCGCCTTCGCGGGAAAGTTTTTGGACGGTAAGGAGGTTTCTCTCCTGGCTGCCGCTTACCCAGGGGTCGGTATTCTGCTGAACAAGGACTGTTTTAAGGTTTCCCGCGGAGGGAAGCTCCTCTGCCATGCGAAAAAGGCCGTACCCTGTAAAGCCCAGGGCAAGAAGCGCGGCAAACGCCCCCGAAGCGATGAGGCTGTTTTTTTCAAAGACGCTTTGCCTTCCTCCGCCTTTTGCCGCAAGAAGGGGTGTGGCCTCCTCCTCTGGGCCTTCACCGGAAAGCGCCCAGGGCCGCGAGAGCCGCAGGAAGAATTCGGCAAAGAGGCTATTCGTCAGGGCCATGAGAAAGGACAGGGGCCACAGGCCGGCTATGTCCGCGATTTGCATGAGGGGGAGCAGGGTGTTTACGGGGTACACGATGAGGCCCCAGGGGTAGGCAAAGTAGCCTGTTGATTTAATAAACTCGTAGGTCATCCAAAAGGCGGCAATGAGGAGGGGTCTGTAGGGCCCTGTGCGGCTGAACTTCCAGAGGATTGCCCCGAAGCCTATAAAGAGGACACAGTAGGCTGCCGTTACGGCGCCTATCGTGAGAAACGCGAAGTCCTTGAAGAACGCGAGCCAGAAATTGGAAAGGGGCGTTGAAACAAGGCAGAAAACAACGGAACACAGGGCAGCCCTGCCCCATGAGCGGCAGCGCGCGAGCGCGGTGAAGTAGGGTGCGAGGCATACGCAGCCCAGGAGAGGAAAGCCAAAAAGGAAAAACTCATTGGGCAGGGCAAGGGGCAGAAGGAGCCCTGACAGCAGCGAGAGTACAAGAGGGCGGCTCATGGTTTTGAGCATACAGTTTTTTGGGGAATAGTTCTATGCCTGGTTAATGGCAGGGGGGGCGCCGCCGCGAAGCGGCGGGGAATTGCAGGCAGGCCGCCGCCGGAGGCGGCGGGGCCTTTGGCCCCTCCATGATTTTGCGGAGCAAAATCATGGAGGGTAACAGCGCAAGGGATAGAAGCGGAAATCCCGCAGAAAACGCCGCAGGCGTTTTTGAGGAATTGGAGCGGATAGCCCGGTTTTTTCGGGGCTTTGCCCGAAAAAATGCGCCCTGTCTCTGAAATAGGGTTTTGGGGGGCTGATTTTTTGAACGATTTTCGTTGAATGTTTTTATGTTTTTCGCTATTATTCGGTACTATATATGGTCGTGAAGGATATTGCTTCTCTGCACAGGGAAGAATACGGATGCCTGCCCGCTGTGGTCGCCCGTGCGCCGGGCGTTGTGCCTATTATGGGTGAACATACTGAACATACGGGCGGTTTTGTCCTGCCCTTTGCCATAAACCGGTCGGTGAGCTGCGCTGTGTCCCTCAGGAAGGATAGTTCTTTTCGGTTTTTTGCGGCGGATTACAGCGAGAGGAAGCGTACGAGCCTGAGTAATATGAAATTCAGGAGGGAGGACCGCTGGGCGAATTACCTGAAGGGGGTGATTGGCTCTTTTCTGGAGGCGGGCCACGAGATACGGGGGCTCGATATGACTGTTACGGGGGATATTCCGCCGGGTATTGGGCTGGGCTCTTCCGCGGCTTTGACTGTGGCGGCTGCCTGCGGGGTCAAGAATGTTTTGGGCCTTACGGCTTCGGGGAAGGTTTTGGCAGAGTACGCCCATAGGGCGGAGGCGAAGTTTATGGAGGCTTCGTGCGGGGTAATTGGGACTTTTACGTCTTCTTTGGCGCGCTCCCGGCAGGCTATACTTTTGGATACTTTGCATCTGGAACACCGTTATGTGCCCCTGGGCCTCAAGGGGGTGAAGCTCCTCATTACTGATTCTCAGGTTCCGCGCCTTGTGGGGGATGGGGACCTTGCCCTGCACGGGAACGACTACGCCCTGAGCATGGAGGTTTTGAGCCGGCGCAGGCCGCGCGCGCGTACGCGAGTTGGGGCGGAGGCGGGAGCGGGGACGAACCTGCGGGATTATTCTCCGAAGGATATACGGGAGAGTATTGGGCTTTTGCCGGAGACTGTGCGCAGGAAGTGTCTGCATATTGTTGAGGAAAACGCTCGTGTTCTGGAGGCGGAGGAGCTTCTGCGGAGCCGGGGAAATCTTGCGGCTCTGGGAAAGCTGTTAACGAGGTCCCACGAGAGTCTTCGGGACCTTCTTGAGGTTTCCTGTCCTGAAATCGATTGGCTTGTGAAGCGTTCGAGTGAAACTGAGGGGGTTTTGGGGTCGCGGCTTACAGGCACGGGTTTTGGCAGGTGTACGATTACTTTGATTCGGGAGGGGGCGATTGCCGAGTACGAAAAGCGTCTTGAGGAATACGAGAGGATTTTCGGTTTTAAGGCAAAGGCTTTTGTCTGCGAGGCTTCGCAAGGAGTGAAACTGCTGTAATTTCGGCGGGCTATTCATGCGCATTTTATTGACCAACGATGACGGGGTAAGGAGCCCGGGTATACACGCTCTTCTGGCGGCCCTTGAGGGGAAGCATGAGGTGTGGGTTTTCGCTCCGGACGGGGAGCGTTCGGGCATGTCGCACCGTATTACTTTGGGTTCTCCTGTTATGCGCAAAAAGCTGGGGGAGAGGGTGTTCGCCTGCAGCGGGACGCCTGCGGACTGTGTTCTTCTTGCCCTTCTGGGGGCGCTTCCCTGTAAGCCGGACATTGTTATTTCCGGTATTAATCTTGGCCCAAATATAGGTACGGATATTATTTATTCGGGGACTGCGGCGGCGGCGCGTCAGGCTGCTCTTATGAGAGTTCCAGGCGTTGCTGTTTCTCTTGATGCTTTTTCTCCTCCGTATTTTTTTGAGCCTCTTGCCCGTTTTATTGCTGCCAATGCTCTTCTTTTGGCACACGTGTGGGAGGGGGGGCACTTTGTTAATATCAATGCTCCCAATGTTCCGTCGGGTGAGAGTTACGCGGGGGCGGCTGTTACGTTTCCTTCCCTCCGGCGGTATCAGGATAAGCTGTCGGAGTTTACGGCTCCGGGAGGCGAGAGTTACTATTTTTTGCACAATGTTCCGCCTGAGACGGACAGGGAGGCGGGCAGCGATTGGGATGCTGTTGTGCAGGGAAAAATTTCTGTTTCGCCTGTGGCTCTGCAGCCTGTGGGCTACACAGGGGATGCGCGTTACCAGGACGCGCGTTTCGCGCTTGATACATAGGGGGGCGCCATGAATGCTGATGCGTCTTTTAAGGAAGGTATACGCCTCTTTAAGGGCCGGCGCTATGAGCTGGCCTTGCAGGAGTTTTCTACTTTGCAGGCGGAGGATGCCGGGGAGTACCCGGACCTGTCCTACTATCTGGGGCTGTGCTACACTCATCTTGAGAAGTACGATGAGGCTCTTCTTCACCTGGAGCAGGTTGTGGCTTCCGGCGCGGGGCTTGTTCATCTGTACCAGGGCAGGATGATTTTGGGCCTGATTTATTCGCTGACAAAGCGTTTTCGTCTTGCGGAGTTTGAGTTCCGTAAACTTTTGGATGGGGGGTTTGAGTCGGCGAAGGTGTACAGCGCTCTTGCGTATACTCTTTTTCTGCAAAAAAAAGTTGACCAGAGCGTTGAGGTTCTGGAGAAGGCTCTTGCCCTTGAGCCGGATAACGCCAACGCCCTCAATTCTTTGGGGTATATTCTGGCGGACTCAAACAAGAGGCTGGGGACGGCTTTGCGCTACTGCGAGCAGGCTGTTGAGAAGAGTCCCAAAAACGCGGCCTATCTTGATTCTCTGGGCTGGGTACACTACCGCACGGGAAACTACAAGGATTCGCGGGTTTTCCTGCGCAAGGCCCTCGACTATGCCCCCAAGAACAAGGAAATCCTTGCGCATCTGCGTACGGCTATGGAGGCGGACAAGAAATGAGCCCGGTGTCTTTACCCTGGAGGTTTTTTCTTGCCGCGGCCTGTACGCTGTATGTGCTGGGCTGTTCGGGAGACGAGAACTCTGGGGGGGCTGCGCCTCCTGAGCTTCCGGCGGAGGCTCCGCTGCCTTCGCCTGCTGTGGGGGGGCTTGATTTTGAGCAGCTCCAGGCTGATGAGGATTTCCGCTGGGGGGTGAGGGCTTTTCACAACGGGTTTTACAATGAGGCAATTCTGTCTTTTCAAAAGTCGCTTGCCTTAAAACCTCATGCGGGTCTTACGCGCACCTGGCTGGGGCGGGCCTATTATCTGGGGGGGTTTACTGCCGCTGCAATCGCGGAGTGGAAGACTGTGCGTCTTTCGGGGCAGGGTACGCCGATTCTGGAAAACTTTATAGAAATTCTGGAGGGCCGGCAGGGAATAGGCGCGGAGCTTTCCGGCGCGGAGCGTTGGGTGCTTACCGGAGAGATTGAGGGCAAGGCGGGGGAGGAGATTGTCTTTAGCCGTCCTACAACTGTGCGGGCGCGGGGGGACGGTTCTTTTTTTGTTGTGAGCTACATGACAAACGAAATCACCCAGCTTGATTCCAACGGTCTTGTGCGCAGGAGGCTGCGCGGCGGGCTTACGGGATTTGACCGTCCTTTTGATATGGCTATCGCGGGGGACGGGTCTTTCTACGTGAGTGAGTTTCAGGGCGACAGGATTACGAAGTGCAGTTCTTCGGGGAGCGTGATGGCTGTTCTGGGCGGAAAGGGCAGGGGGCCGGGAAAACTGTTGGGCCCCCAGTACCTTGCCTTAGACGCGGAGGGCAGCGTGTATGTTTCCGAAAGGGCCAACCGGAGGGTGTCGAAATTTAACAGAAACGGGGAGTTTACTTTAAGTTTTGGGGAGCCTGATGAGTTCTACCCGGGGTTTCTTTTTCCAACGGGAATAGTTTTTTACAATGGTTTTATCTATGTTGCGGACGGGCTTCGCAGGCATATAGCTGTTTTTGATACGAGCGGGAACTACCACGCTACGATTCTGGAGGATTCCCTGGGCGCTCCTGAGGGGATTACCCTGCTAGAAGACGGCAGGTTCCTCATGGCCGATACGCAGAGGCTCTTTACCTACGATGTTGAGGGGGGCGAACTCCGGCTTGTTTCGGATTTTAGCGGTTCGGCCCAGAGGGTTCTTGGGGCCGATATTGACGCGAACGGAAATATCATTGCCGCGGATTTTAACGCGGGAAAAGTGCATCTTCTTTCGGAGATTGGGGGAATATCTTCGGGGCTTACCGTTATGATAAAAAGAATCAGCGCCTCGGAATATCCTGATATTTTCGTTGATGTTCACGTTTCGAGCAGGTACGGAAAGCCTGTTGTGGGTCTTGATGAGCGGAATTTTATTTTAACGGAAGCGAGGCTCCGGCCAGCGTCTGTTGAAATGCCTTTTGCGGCCTATCGTTCGCGGAGCGTTGACGTGTCCCTGGTCGCAAGCCGTTCTCCCTCCATGGAAAGTCAGAGAGAGCTTGTGGTGCGCGCCGCGCGCGATATTGGAGAGCGCCTGGAGGGGCTTGCGTCCTTCAGGGTAATATCGGCAGGGCCTTCTCCGGCCCTTGTTTCCCAGCCCGGGGCGGCGCGTGAGGCCGTGGCCCAGGCTGCGGCGGACAAGGCGGAAAATTACCAGCCCGACTGGGCCTTTGACCTGGGGGTGCGGCTGGGGGTAACAGAACTCCTCTCCGTGCGCAACAAAAGAGCCCTCATTTTTCTTTCTGACGGAAATCTTCCCGACAGTTCTTTTGGAAGTTATGGTCTTCAGGAAACCCTGGACTATATGCGCAACAACTGCGTTGTTTTTTACGCTGTGTATACGTCTGTTCCCCAGGGGCAGGGTGAGCTTGAGTTTCTCGCTAGAGAAACCGGGGGCAAGGTGTATAGCTATTTTAACGCGGAGGCCCTTTCAGGGCTTCGCGGCGACCTTGAGTCCCAGACGGACGGCAGTTATCTTTTGCGCTACCGCTCCACCCACGAAACGGATTTTGGCCGTGTGTATATTCCCGTGGAAGTTGAAACCCTGCTCGTGCGGCGCAGCGGCAGGGACGAGACCGGTTTCTTCGCGCCGCTTGAATTTTAGGCCCATGCTGAAAACCATTGCGCGCATTTTTTCGGAGTACCGCAGGTGGAAAAAAGACTGGGATAGTCTGTGCGGGAGGTGCGGCCTGTGCTGTTACGAGAGGAGCCTTTCTTCTGGCGGCGAGGTGGCGGTCAATATGTCGGAGCCCTGCGAATTTCTTGACGAAGATACCCGCCTGTGCAGGGTGTACGAGAGCCGTTTCCGGGCCTGCCCGGACTGCCGCAGCGTGAACATTTTCCGCGCCCTTTTTCACCGCTTCCTTCCTTCAAGCTGCGCCTATGTGCGGACTTTCCGGTTGTGGCGGGGTGAAGTTTAGGCTTTCTTGCGGAGGGCGGACAGGAATCCCGCGAAGGCGCGCCCTGAAAGGGGTGTTTTTACGTGGATGGCTTTGTGGGGGCACATTTCCTGACAGCAGAAACAGCGTATGCACAGGCCGTAGGCGTACACGGGGAAGCGGTTTTTTCCGTGGGGGAAGTTTACGGCTTTACGGGGTTCTACAGGACAGGCCCGTATACAGACTCCGCACTTTTTGCAGAGAGCCTTATCTATGACAGGGCGCGGAATGAGGCGGTTTCGCAGAATGGAGGGGAGGCGGAAAACTGTGTCTCCTGAGACGGGCCTACGCACAACGTCAAAATCCGGCTTTACGAAATTTTCAGGCGGCTCTCCTGCAAGTTTTATAGAGCCTTCATCCGAGGTTCCCAGGCCCATGTCCTGTGCCGCTTTGATTGTGGGAACAAAGGCGGGGGAAAGGTCTATGAGCCTGCAAAAAACCGTGTCGAGCGCAACCGGGTCGCGGGAAAGGAGAATGATGTTCATGCCCACGGGGTTTCCTCCCGCGGGGCCTTCGCCTTCCATGGCTGAGATTCCGTCCATAATGTAGAGGCGCGGGGAGAGAATTTTCGTAATGGCCGCGAGGCGGGAAGCAAAGCGGCGGGGATTGGGGTAGAGGAAGTGAAGCCGCGCTTTTTCAAAACCCGTAACGCAGCCGAGCTGATTTTTTACCGCGCCTGTTATGCGCGTGAGGCCGTGCGTTTTCATTTTGGGAAGGCTTATGATGCCGTCCGCTTCGAGCGCTCCGCGGGCGAGGGGAAAGACGGCTTTACCTCCGGGGATGCCGGGGATGTCCTCCCGCGAGACCAAGACCGGGGTTTCAAAATCCGCTGCGGGGACGCCGAGCCTGTGCGCGGCGTCCCCCAGTCCTGTTTTGCGGGCAACTGTTTTTGCGTTTTCGTAGCCGGGTGAGTCCCCGTAGGAGAGGAGGGCTCCGCCTTCGCGGAAAACCCTCACGGCGGCCTCGAACACCGCGGGGTGCGTTGTTACGGCAAGATGCGGCTGCCGGCCCGCGAGCATATTGGGTTTTAAGAGAATTTTCTCTCCCGGACAGACGAAGGCTCCGGTTCCTCCGAGGAGTTCTACTCCCTGTACAAGGGCTTTATACACAGCCTCCTGTTCGTATGATTCGCAGCGCACGAGGGCTACTGTTGAGGTGGGGATTTTTCCTTGCATTTCGATTGAAGGTACAGATTCCTCCGGTCAGGGTCAAGGTGTTTTCCGGGGAGTTGTTTGGGCGGTGTTGTCAATAACGGAAAACCATTGACCAGAATACGCAATACTGTTATAGAATGAATGCCGTGTGGAGATATTCATAAATATGCCAAATATTTCCGTAATAGTCGCGGTGTACAATGCCGAGAAATATTTGCGTTCCTGCATCGACAGTATTCGTGGGCAGACATTCAGGAATTTTGAATTATTACTCATAGATGACTTTTCCTCTGATACATCATTGCGGATATGTGAAGAGTATGCCCAAATAGATATACGGATAAAAGTTTACCATAAAAAAGTTAATGAGGGTACGGCCCAGGCGCGAAAGACAGGAATCTCATACGCTTCGGCGGAGTATGTTATTTTTGTTGATAACGATGATTGGATTGAAGCCGAGATGTTGGAGAAAATGTACAGTAAGGCGGTCTCGAAAAATTACGATATGGTTTTTTGTGATTTTTATCATGGAGAAGAATGTCTCCGGCAAAATTGTGAATATTATGACAAGTATGCACTTATTAAACAAATCATATCGCATCGCCTCGCATTGGGGGGGGGGGGGGGTAATTTCTATCCAGTAACATGGAACAAGCTGGTAAAGAAAGAGATATATGAGAGGGTGGTGTTTCCGTCAATAACATACGCGGAAGATATAGCAATCATGACGCAGGTGTTGTTTTATTGCAATACTATAGGATATTTAAGCGAGGCTCTTTATCATTGGCGTATTGTTCCAAAATCCGCAAGCCGTAACAAAAAAAATGGCATAAAGAACCTGCTCGAGAGCTATATAAGCTATATTTCGGTTATAACTTTTATAAGAAATAATATGGAGAATACGGATGAATTTATGGATGAGATAATGAATCATGTGGAGCCAATAGGTTTTGCATGTTCAGATAACAATAAAATAATTAACGCTTACAGGAATTCCATGAGAAAAATGATTATGATAATAACCGGGGACAGTAGTGATACGGGTAAAATCATGATTGAAAAGGAAGACTGCGAGAAAGAAATCCGCAGATTGGATAGAAAGGATATGCTGAAAACTCCGAGGGCCATTGCGAAGGCTCTCAATGAAATTAAAGAAAAATATACAAGACGATTCAAGCGAAGGCTGAAGAGGCTTTTAAAATTGCAGTGAGACTATAAGGCCGTTTCCTGTTGGGATTAGTGCGTAGTTTTGGGCATGAGGTTTTTGGTGCAGGCGGGGTACGAGCCACCCGTAGAGCGAGCCTAGTGCGGCTCCGGTTACTACGTCGGTTAAAAAATGGCTTCCCGAAGCGATGCGCAGTGAGCCTACCGTAGATGCGAGCGCGTAGCTTCCGATTATGAGGGGGAGCCTCCATTCTGATTCGGGAAATTCGCGGGAGTATGTTACGCTGAAAAATGTTGCTCCCAAAAATGCGAGCGATGTGGAGCCTGAGGGGAAGCTGTTGTAGTAGTCTTTTTCTTTTCCTGCGGGGACGCCGCCTGTATACATATAGGGTCTATAGCGTATGATGGCGTTTTTTAGTGAGGAAACTGTTCCGTAGGTAAGTAATACCGCTTCGCCGTACATGATGCTGTAGGTTAAAAGGGTATGTGAACTTTTTATATTCGGTATAACACACATGAGGGGGAGGAGGGTCAAGCCGTAGCCTCCGTAATCGCTTATGGTATCCAGGGGTTTACTGCGGGAAAACATGAGGTGTCTGTCGATGAGGTTGACGGTATTTTTATCCAGAGCGGCGGGTGTGTTTTCGGGTTCGTTTTTTATGAAAAAGGGGCTTATGCCGGCTGCGAGGGAGAGTGTTCCTATGAGTATGTCTTTTTGCGCGTCAACGCTGTAGGCGTTTTGGCTGAATGTGTTTATGGGGAGGCAGCAAAAAACCGTGAGGAAAAGGATGAGTTTTTTTGTTCGGGTGTGCATGGGGTTTGATAGTCTATAAAGGGAGGGGCTTTGTCAATATACCGCAGGGCTTGTTTTTGAGGAAGAAATCCCACGAAAGGCACGAAAATGCACGAAAGGGGAATTAAGCGAATGGAAAGAGAGAGAAAGGAGAGAAGAAAACTATCTGCTTCTTTCTCCCTTCCTTAAATCTTTTTTCGTGATCCCATTGATTGTGCGGCAACGCCGCACAATTTCGTGGGAAATTCCGGTGGTTTAAGGCGGGGCGGCGGGTTTTAATTGGTCTGGTTGGAGATTGGAGTGGTTCCGGTTCCGTTTATAATCCAGTTGCCCAAAACAACCGTACCCGAAAGCGTAGGAGTGCCGCCGTTACGGTATATTCCCCCGCCGTTAGCCGTTCCGGTTGCCGATTCCGCCGTGTTATTTGTAATGTTT